>RFHG01000018.1 GCA_003696465.1 Gammaproteobacteria bacterium
GTCGAGCCGGTGGGCAGGCCCAGCTCCTCGGTGATCATCGACTTGGTCTCGCCGCCGAAGATGAACTCGCCGAAGCCGATCAGGAAGTAGCTGAGCCCGATGGTGGCCATGAACAGGATGATGTCGGGCTGGTTGACCAGATGGCGCAGCACCAGCCGCTCGACCGCGATCGCCAGCAGCCCCATGATGCCGATCGTCAGCACCAGCGCCAGCCAGGCCGGCACCCCTGCCTCATGCAGCCCGACCAGCGACAGGGCTGCGAACACCACCATGATGCCCTGGGCGAAGTTGAACACGCCCGAGGCCTTGAAGATCAGCACGAAGCCGAGCGCGATCAGCGCATAGAGCGTGCCCGAGACGAAGCCCTCCCACAGCACCTGCAGGAAGAAGTCGGGCGTCGCCCACATCTGGACGAAGGGGTCGATGAGGATCGCGTAGAGGGTGTCCATCAGTGGGGCACTCCCAGATAGGCGTCGATCACGTCCTGGTTGTTGCGCACCTCGTCGGGCGGGCCGTCGGCGATCTTGCGGCCGTAGTCGAGCACAACCACCCGGTCGGCGAGGTCCATCACCACGCCCATGTCATGCTCGATCAGGGCGATGGTGGTGCCGAACTGGTCGTTCACGTCGAGGATGAAGCGGCACATGTCCTCCTTCTCCTCGACGTTCATCCCCGCCATCGGCTCGTCGAGCAAGAGAAGGTCCGGCTCCGCGGCCAGCGCGCGCGCCAGCTCGACCCGCTTCTGCAGCCCGTAGGGCAGGCTGCCGACCGGCGTCTTGCGGATGTGCTGGATCTCGAGGAAGTCGATGATCTCCTCGACGCGGCGGCGGTGCTCCACCTCCTCGCGCAGCGCCGGGCCGTGGCGCCAGAGCTGCCAGAAGAAGGGCACCTTCATCTTGAGCTGGCGGCCGGCCATGATGTTGTCGAGGGTGGTCATGCCGGCGAAGAGCGCCACGTTCTGGAAGGTGCGGGCGATGCCCGCCTCCGCCGCCTCCCAGGGCTTGATGTTGTCGCGCTTGACGCCGCGGAACCAGATCTCGCCCTCCTGGGGGTGGTAGAAGCCGTTGATCACGTTGAGCATCGACGTCTTGCCCGCCCCGTTCGGGCCGATGATGGCGCGGATCTCGCCCTCGCGGATGTCGAAGCTGATGTTCGAGATCGCGGTCACCCCGCCGAAGCGCAGGGTGATGTTGCGGATGTCCATCAGCACGCCGCCGATGCGCCGGCCGTCGGGGGTGATGGTCACCTCGCTGTCGGTGGTGGTCGCGTCCACGCTCATGCCGCCTTCTTCTCCGTCATGCGGGGGAACACCTTGGCGTCACGGATCCTGACCGTGGCCGAGATGAAGCCCTTGCGCCCGTCCTCGTAGGTGACCTCGGTGCGGGTCGAGACCTCGTCCGCGCCCGAGTAGAGCGCCTCCACGAGATCGGCGTATTTCTCGGCGATGATGCGCCGGCGCACCTTGCGGGTGCGGGTCAGCTCGCCGTCGTCGGCGTCGAGCTCCTTGTGCAGGATCAGGAAGCGGTGGATCTGGCAGCCCGAGAGCATCTCGTCCTCGGCCAGCGAGCGGTTCACCTCCTCCACGTGCTGCTGGATCATGTCATAGACCAGCGGATGGCCGGCGAGCTCCTGATAGGAGGCGTAGGCGATGTTGTTGCGCTCGGCCCAGTTGCCGACCGCCGTCATGTCGATGTTGATGAAGGCGGTGCAGTACTCGCGCCCGGCGCCGAAGACGACCGCCTCGAGGATGTTCGGGTAGAACTTGAGCTTGTTCTCGACGTATTTCGGCGCGAACAGCGAGCCATCGGCCATGCGCCCGACGTCCTTGGCCCGGTCGATGATCTTGAGGTGGCCGGTCTTCGGGTCGATGAAGCCGGCGTCGCCGGTGGCCACCCAGCCCTCGGCGTCCTTGGTCGAGGCGGTGGCCTCGGGGTTCTTGTAGTATTCCACGAACACCCCGGGGCTGCGGTAGAAGACCTCGCCCGTCTCCTCGTCGATGCGCAGCTCCACCCCCGGCGCCGGCACGCCGACCGTGTCGGGGTACACCTCGCCGTCGGGCTGGATCGTCACATAGACGCTCGCCTCGGTCTGGCCGTAGAGCTGCTTCAGGTTGATGCCGAGCGAGCGGTAGAAGTCGAAGATCTCGGGGCCGATCGCCTCGCCCGCGGTGTAGGCGACGCGGATGCGCGAGAGGCCGAGCACGTCCTTGAGCGGCTCGTAGATCACGTAGCGGCCCAAGGCATACTTGAAGCGGTCCCAGCCGCTCACCGGCCGGCCGTCGAGGATCGCCGAGCCGACCTTGCGGGCGTGGGCCATGAAGTAGTCGAAGATGCGCCGCTTGAGCGCGCTGGCATCGTCCATGCGGATCATCACGCCGGTGAGCATGGTCTCGAAGATGCGCGGCGGCGCGAAGAAATAGGTCGGCCCGATCTCGCGCAGATCGGTCTGCATGGTGGACTGGCTCTCGGGGCAGTTGACGCAGAAGCCGGCCCAGGTCGCCTGCCCCACCGAGAAGATGAAGTCGCCCACCCAGGCCATCGGCAGATAGGCGAGGATCTCCTCCTTCTCGGTCAGATTGTCGAACTCGCAGCTGATGCGCGCGCTCTCGATGATGTTGCGGTTCGAGAGCACCACCCCCTTGGGCTTGCCGGTGGTGCCCGAGGTGTAGAGCATGACGCAGGTGGTGTCGGGGCCCTGGCGGGCGAGGCGCTCGCCCAGCTCGCGCTCGAAGCGCTCGGCGGCGGCGCGGCCCTCCTCCTGCACCTTGCGGTAGTCGTGCAGCCGGGTGTGGTCGTATTTGCGCAGGCCGCGCGGATCGACGTAGATGATGTGCTCGAGGTTGTGCAGCCGGTCCTGCACCTCGAGGATCTTGTCCACCTGCTCCTGGTCGCCGGCGATCACGAAGCGGGCGCCGCAGTGCTCGAGCACATAGGCCATCTCCTCGCCGACGGCGTCCTGATAGAGCGGCACCGGAACCGCCCCGATCATCTGCGCGGCGATGATGCCCCAATAGAGATAGGGCCGGTTGCGCCCGACGATGGCGATGTGATCGCCCTCGGCGGCACCCAGCGCCATCAGGCCGTAGGCCAGCGCCTCCATCTCGGCCTTGGCCTCGGCCCAGGTCCATTGCTGCCAGATGCCGTATTCCTTCTCCCGGTAGGCCGGGCGATCGGCAAAGACCTCGGCGTTGCGGGCGACGAGGCGCGGAATGGTGTCGAGCGCGCCCGAGGACGCGGTGATGCTCGCCAAGATGTCCTCCCTCCCTCCGGTTCGGGACCGGCGGTGCCGGCTCCTCCTCCCGAATCCGGGCACATATTTGCCACCCACCGGATGCGCGTCAAATTTTTCGGCAGTTTTTCCGAAATGTAACGAATTGTTGCGGTTGCGGCGGTCGCCCGGCGGTGCCCCGGCGGTTGCGGTGCGGGTCGGCGCCGGCCGTGACGCAGCGTCGCGGGACGCCCCCGCCCGGCGCGCTCCGCGCACCGGGCGGAGACCGCGCGCGGCACGCGGCGCGGTTCGCCCTGAGCATGCGCGACAGAAACAAGCCGACGCACGACCCTAGCCGTCGCCCGCAAGCTCCTGACGATCGCCAATGCTCTGATCCGCGACGGCAAGCCCTTCCGGGCCGCCTGAAAAACACAGTTGCCTGGGGGCGGGCGGGCGGGGGCGTCCCGCGACGCTACGTCACGA
>RFHG01000019.1 GCA_003696465.1 Gammaproteobacteria bacterium
GCAGCCGGCGGCTTCTTCCAGCACGTCGGCCCCGTGCACCTGCTCCAGCCACAGCGGCTCGGCCGGCAGGTCCAGGACCTCGCGCAGCAGCCTGCGGTTGGCTGCCACCGCCCGCGCATCATCCTCCACATGCGCGGCCAGATTGAAACTGTCGTAGGGGGCGCGGCTGAAGCCGCCCCGGCGGGTGGTGGTGCAGGCCCGCACCCCGGGCGGGGCCGGCCAGTCCGGCTCGATGAGGGGAAGATGGGTCACTGCGCCAGTGGCTCCATGGCCTGCAGCAGCTCGGCCATGTCCTGCGGCAGGGGCGCTTCCCACTGCATCTCCTCGCCGGTCTGCGGATGCAGCAGACCCAGCCTCTGCGCGTGCAGGGCCTGGCGCGGAAAGCCCTGCAGCCGTTCGCGCAGGCCGGCCTCCAGCCCGCGCGGGATGCGCGGACGACCGCCATAGACCGGATCCCCGACCAGAGGATGATGCACATGCGCCATGTGCACCCGAATCTGGTGCGTGCGGCCGGTCTCGAGCGAGACGCGCAGCAGAGTGTAGCCCGTGTAGCGGCGCTCGATGCGATAGTGGGTAATGGCCTCGCGACCGGCCTCGGTCACGGCCTGGCGCTTGCGGTCAACCGGATGCCGGCCGATGGGGGCCTCGATGGTCCCGCCCGCCACCAGTTCGCCCTGGACGAGGGCCAGATATTCTCGGCGCACGCTGCGCGCCTGCAGTTGCGCCACCAGATCGTGGTGCGCCTCGATGCTGCGCGCCACCACCATCAGCCCGCTGGTGTCCTTGTCGAGCCGGTGGACGATGCCGGCCCGGGGCACCTGGGCAAGCCCCGGGTCGTGATGCAGCAGGGCGTTCTGCAGGGTGCCGGCTGCATGGCCGGCCGCCGGATGGACCACCAGGCCGGCCGGCTTGTTCACGACCAGCAGGGCCTCGTCCCGGTACACGATATCGAGGGCGATCGGCTCGGGCGCCACGGCATCGTCCACTTCCAGCTCGGCCTCGACCCGCACCTGTTCGCCGCCCAGCACGGGTTCGCGCGGCTTGCGCGGCCTGCCATCGACCAGCACCTGGCCGCTGCGCACCCACTGGGTGAGACGGGAACGCGAATAGTCCGGAAACAGCCTCGCCAGGGCCTGATCCAGCCGCAGCCCCTGCAACTCGGGCGGAATCTCTGCCTCGAGCCGGATCGGTTCACGCATGCCGCGCACCCGCCGGCTTGCTATACTGTGCGCCCCTTGCAATCGGACTGTCCGGATCGTTCATGCGCATTGTCACGCCTCTCCTGTTTCTGCTCGGCCTGCTGCTGGGCGGCTGTTCCAGTCTGGACGACGACCCCACCGCCGGCTGGTCGGCCAGCCGCATCTACAACACCGCCAAGGACTACCTGCGAAGCGGCAACTACGAAGAGGCGGTGAAGTACTTCGAGGCCCTCGAGGCCCGCTATCCGTTCGGCCGCTTTGCCGAGCAGGCCCAGCTCGAGATCGCCTATGCCTACTACAAGTACGATGAGCCCGACCTGGCCATCGCCGCGGCCGACCGCTTCATCAAGCTGCACCCGCGGCATCGCAATGTGCCCTATGCCTATTATCTGAAGGGGCTGGCCAACCTCAACCGCGGTCATGCCATGATCGACCGCTGGCTGCCCCGCGATTATGCCAGCAACGACGCCAAGCCGCTGATCGAGGCCTTCCGCGACTTCAAGACCATCGTACAGCGCTGGCCCGAGAGCCGCTATGCCGAGGACGCGCGCAAGCGCATGATCCACATCCGCAACCTGCTGGCCCGGCATGAACTGCTGGCCGCCGACTATTACATGCGCCGCGGCGCGTGGCTGGCCGCCGCCAAGCGCGGCAGCTATATCGTGGAACACTATCAGGGCAGTACCTCGGTGCCCGAGGCCCTGCGCATCATGGTCGAGTCCTACCAGCAGCTCGGCCTCGAGGACCTGGCCCGCGACGCGCGCCGGGTCCTGGAGCACAACTTCCCGGATCAGGCCGACAAGGACGAGGGCTGAGGATCAGATTGCCTCCGGCCCCTCTTCCCCGGTGCGGATGCGAATCACCCGCTCCACAGGGGTGACGAAGATCTTGCCGTCACCAATCTTCCCGGTGCGCGCGGAGCGGGTAATGGCCTCCACGCAGTCATCGACCTTGTCCTCGGGCACCACGATCTCGATCTTCACCTTGGGGATGAAATCAACCACATACTCGGCCCCTCGGTAGAGCTCGGTATGCCCCTTCTGGCGGCCAAAGCCCTTGACCTCGGTAGCGGTCAGGCCCTGAATTCCGATCGCGGTCAGCGCCTGGCGCACGTCATCGAGTCGGAACGGCTTGATGATGGCTTCCACCTTTTTCATCGTTTTCCCCCTGGAACACTCCCGGAACATTTTGCGCGAGCAGCCTGCCGGGCACAGGATACACGCTCCCGGCTTATTTGGAGACGTCCTGGAACAGCCGGCGATAGCCCGAAGTAATGGGATAACGGCGATCCTTGCCGAAGGCCCGGCGCGTGATGCGCACGCCGGGCGGAGCCTGGCGGCGCTTGTACTCATTGTTCAGCACCATGGCGGCCACCCGCCGCACGGTCTCGGCATCAAACCCTTCCTCGATGATGGAGTGTACTGAACGGTCCTGCTCTATGAAGCGCTCCAGAATGGCATCCAGGATCTCGTAGGGTGGCAGGCTGTCCTGATCGACCTGGCCCTCGCGCAGCTCGGCGGAGGGCGGGCGGGTGATGGTGCGCTCCGGAATCACCTCCGACTGGCGGTTGCGCCAGCGGGCCAGTTGCCATACCCGGGTCTTGAACACGTCCTTGAGCGGGGCGAAGCCCCCGGCCATGTCGCCATAGAGCGTGGCATAGCCCACGGCCATCTCGCTCTTGTTGCCGGTGGTGAGCAGCATGCGGCCGGTCTTGTTGGAAATGGCCATCAGCACGACCCCGCGGCAACGCGCCTGGATGTTTTCCTCGGTGGTGTCCTCGGGCAGGCCGGCAAACTCGTCCTTGAGCATGTCCAGAAAGGCGAGAAAGGCGGGCTCGATGGGAATGACGCGGTACTTCACGCCCAGGCGGTGGGCCTCCAGATGGGCATCCTCGAGACTGATGTCGGCGGTGTAGCGGGTCGGCATCATCACCGCCTCCACCGACTCGGCCCCAAGCGCATCCACGGCCACCGCCAGGGTCACGGCCGAATCGATGCCGCCGGAGAGCCCCAGCACCGCACCCCTGAAACCGTTCTTGCCAATATAGTCGCGCACACCCGTGACCAGGGCCTGCCAGACCAGCGCATCGCGCTCGGGCCGCGGCGCCAGCGCGGGGGCTGCGGGGGCGGCCATCCCCGGAGACACCTCGACCACCTGCAGATCGGGCGTGAACACAGGCGCCCGCAGGGCCAGTTCGCCATCCGCGGCCAGAACCATGGACTCGCCGTCAAACACCAGCTCATCCTGCCCGCCCACCATGTTCACATAGACGATCGGCAGGCCCAGCTCGTTGACCCGGTCGCGCAGTACACCGAGGCGATCCTCGTACTTGAACTCGTGAAATGGCGAGGCATTCAGATTGAGCAGTACCTCGGCCCCGGCGCCCGCGGCCTGGGCAGCCGGCCCGGCATGCCAGATGTCCTCGCACACGGTGAGCCCCAGATGCACACCGTTCTGTTCGAAAACGGCGGGCTCGTATCCCGGCTGGAAATAGCGCCGCTCGTCGAATACGCCGTAATTCGGCAGCTCCTGCTTGTGATAGCGGGCCAGCACCCGCCCGTCGCGAATGGCCACGGCGGCGTTGTACAGCGAAAGCCCCTCCCGCCAGGGCATGCCGAACACGCAGGTAATGCCGGTGAGCGTCTCGCGCAGGCGCTCGAACTCGCGGTGACACCACTGGATCAGGCTGTCGCGCAGCAGCAGGTCTTCGGGCGGATAGCCGGTCAGTACCAGCTCCGGGAACACCACCACATCCGCGCCAAGCGCGTCACGGGCACGGATGGCCTCGCGCTCCACCAGAGCGGCGTTGCCGGTCACATCGCCGACCAGGGGGTCGACCTGGGCCAGCGCGATGCGCAGCTTCCTCTCCGACATCAGCCCTCCAGCACCGCCTTCATGGCCGCGCCCATGCGGGCCGGAGAACGCACCACGGTGACACCGGCGGCCTCCAACGCGGCGAACTTCTGCTCGGCCGTGCCCTTGCCACCGGAGATGATGGCGCCGGCATGCCCCATGCGCTTGCCGGGCGGGGCGGTAACGCCGGCGATGTAGGCCACCACCGGCTTGCTGACATGGGCCTGGATATACTCGGCGGCCTCTTCCTCGGCACTGCCGCCAATCTCGCCTACAAGGATAATGCCCTCGGTCTGCGGATCCTGCTCGAAGCGCTCGAGGCAGTCGATGAAGTTCATGCCCTGAATGGGATCCCCGCCAATGCCCACGCAGGTGGACTGGCCAAGCCCGGCACGGGTGGTCTGATGCACGGCCTCGTAGGTCAGGGTGCCCGAGCGGGAGACGATACCCACCCGCCCCGGCTGGTGAATGTTGCCGGGCATGATACCGATCTTGCACTCGCCGGGTGTGATGATGCCGGGGCAGTTGGGGCCGATGAGGACACTGTCCGAATCCTCCAGCACGGCACGCACCTTGAGCATGTCCAGCACCGGGATGCCCTCGGTGATGCAGACGATGACACGAATGCCGGCATCGGCAGCCTCCAGTACGGCATCGGCCGCGAACGGGGCCGGCACATAGATCATGGTGGCATCGGCCCCGGTCTCGGCCACGGCCTCGTGCACGGTGTCGAACACCGGCAGGCCCAAATGGGTCTGCCCCCCCTTGCCCGGCGTCACGCCACCGACCATGCGCGTGCCATAGGCAATGGCCTGCTCGGAATGGAAGGTGCCCTGCTTGCCGGTGAAGCCCTGGCAGATGACCTTGGTGTTGCGATCGACGAGTATGCTCATGCCGCACCTCCGGCCAGCCGAACCGCCTGTGCGGCAGCGGCCTCGAGATCCTGCTCGGCCACGATGTCGAGCCCGGACTCGGCCAGCATGCCGCGACCCTGTTCCGCATTGGTGCCCTCGAGACGGACCACGACCGGCACGCCGATCTCCACCTCGCGCACGGCCTGGATGATGCCCTCGGCGATGAGGTCACAGCGCACGATGCCACCAAAGATGTTGACCAGCACCGCACGCACCCCGCTGTCGGACAGGATCAGCTTGAAGGCCTCCGCCACGCGCTCCGCCGTGGCGGTACCCCCCACATCGAGGAAATTGGCGGGCTCTCCGCCCTGCAGCTTGATCAGGTCCATGGTGGCCATGGCCAGCCCGGCGCCGTTGACCATGCAGCCGATGTTGCCGTCCAGATGGATGTAATTCAGATCCCACTCGCGGGCCTCGGCCTCGCGCGGATCCTCCTGACGGGGGTCGCGCAGCTCGGCCAGATCGGGATGCCGATAGAGCGCGTTGTCGTCGAGGTTGATCTTGGCATCCAGGGCCAGCAGGCCGCCATCGGCGGTACTGGCCAGCGGATTGATCTCCACCAGCGAGGCATCGGAATCGACAAACAGCCGGTACAGGGCCTGCAGGATGTGGGTGAAATCGCGCACCCGGGCCGCATCGAGCCCCAGCGCAAAGCCCAGGCGACGGCACTGATAGGGCATCAGCCCGGTGACCGGGTCTGCATGCAGGGTATGGATGCGCTCCGGGGTCTCGGCCGCCACCTGCTCGATGTCCATGCCACCGGCCGCGGAGGCCATCACCGCCACCCGACGGCGGCTGCGGTCGACCAGCATGCCCACATAGTATTCACGCTCGATGTCCGAAGGCTGCTCGACATAGACCACATCCACCGGCTGCCCCTCGGGCCCGGTCTGATGGGTCACCAGCCGACTGCCGAGCAGCTCCCGAACTGCCTGCTCGAGCGCCTCGCGGCCCTCCACCAGCTTCACCCCGCCGGCCTTGCCCCGGCCGCCGGCATGAATCTGTGCCTTGACCACGAAGCGGTCGCCCTCGAGCCCGGCCAAGGCCGACTCCAGGGCCGCCAGCGCGTCCACCGGCACCCCGGCCGGTACCGGTATGCCGGCCTCGCAAAACAGGCGCTTGGCCTGATATTCATGCAGATTCATTCCCTGCCCCCTGTGCCTCTCCCGGCCACCCGGACCGGGCCCGCGCCATCAGCGCGTGCATGTGGTAAATTGGGATGGCCGGCGGGCCTCGTCAGCCGCCGGCGCCGAGCAAGACTATACCATCGAACCACCTACCCAAGGTTGCCCATGTTCCGTTCCCTGTTGCTGCTTGCCGCCGTGATCGTCATCGTCTGGTTCGTCCAGCGCCAGCGCAATGCGCGACGTCAGGAGGGCAGGCAGTCTTCCGCCTCCGACAAGGCACCCGGGCGCATACAGGACATGGTGCGCTGCACCGAGTGCGGTATCCATCTGCCGGAGCACGAGGCCGTGCAGGCCGAGGGCAAGACCTTCTGCTCGACGGCACACCGCGATGCCTGGCAGCAGCGGGAGCAGCGATGAGGCGCGCAAGCGCTGTCCTGCCCTTTCCCGCACGACCGCTGACCCGCGACGCGCTGCGCTGGCGTGGCCTGCGCCTGTTCAGCCTCTATCGGCTGGTGATCGCCGGCCTGCTGGTCACACTGGACTTTCTGAGTACCGACCTGCCGCTGTTCAACAAGCTGCTGCCCGAACTCTACCGCGATGCCAGCATTGCCTATCTGCTGCTGGCCATGGCGCTGAGCCTGATGGCCACCTTCCACTGGCCCCGGTTCCTCCTGCAGATCGTCTTCCAGGCGACGGTGGATCTGGTCATGATCCTGGCCCTGATGCATGCCACGGGCGGCGTGCCCGGCGGCATGGGCACCCTGCTCATCGCCTCGGTCGGGGGCATCAGCCTGCTCGCGCCCGGGCGCTATGCCCTGCTCAATGCGGCCATTGCCAGCATCGCCCTGCTCGGGGACCTGGCCTATGGCTACTGGCTGGGTCACTACAGCTCGCTGGCCTATACCCAGACCGGCATCCTCGGCGCCATCCTCCTGCTGACCGCCCTGCTCGCCAGCCGTCTGTCGCGCGCGGCGGAGCGCTCGGAAGAACTCGCCACCCAGCGCGGCCGGGAGCTTGCCAACCTTGCCGAACTCAACGAGCACATCATCGAACAAATGCAGTCGGGCGTGCTGGTACTCAACGAGGAGGGCCGGGTTCTGCACGCCAACCACCAGGCGCTGCGGCTGCTGGGCGCCATGGGGGAAGGACTGCAGCGCATTGACCTGCTCGCCCCCGAGCTGATGGCAGCGTGGCAGGCGTGGAAAGCGGGGCAGGCTGCCGGGCGCCAGAGCGTGAACACGGGTGGGGAGGAGCGCACCATCACCTTTCGCCGCATCGGCTTCGGCAACAGCGGAAGCACCCTCGCCTTCATCGAATCCACCGAAGAGAGCCGACGCCTCGCCCAGCAGATCAAGCTGGCCTCCCTGGGGCGGCTCACGGCCAGCATCGCGCACGAAATCCGCAATCCCCTCGGGGCCATCAGTCACGCCGCGCAACTGCTGGAGGAGTCGCCGAAACTGCCCCCCCCGGACCGGCGCCTGGTCGACATCATCATGCAGCAGACCGAGCGCATGAACACCGTCATCCGCAACATCCTGCGCCTGTCCCGCAGCGATGCCACCCAGGCGGAAGACATCGTGCTGCTGCCCTGGCTACAGGACTTCGTCAGCGAATTCACCCATCACCACGGCTTTTCGCCGGAGCGCATGCGCCTGCACATCACGCCTGCCGACACCGCCATCCGCTTCGATCCG
This sequence comes from Gammaproteobacteria bacterium, assembly GCA_003696465.1. Taxonomy (GTDB): domain Bacteria; phylum Pseudomonadota; class Gammaproteobacteria; order J044; family J044; genus J044. The sequence continues at coordinate 7,788 of RFHG01000019.1, forward strand.
GCCCAGTTGCACCAGATCCTCTGGAACCTGTGCAGCAATGCAAAAAAGCACGCCTGCCAACCCGAGCAGGAGACCTGCATCACCCTGCAGGGCGGGCACGACGACAACGACCGCCCCTATCTCGACATCATCGACACCGGCCCCGGCATCCCGCCGGATGTGCAGGAGCACCTGTTCGAGCCATTCTTCACCACCCGCGCCGACGGAGTTGGCCTCGGCCTCTATATCGCGCGCGAGATGTGCCAGAATAATCTCGCCGAGATCGAATACATCCCCATGCCGATGGGCGGCAGCTGCTTCCGCATCCTGTTTGCCACGGCAAGCGAGGCCAAGGAGAATTCATGAGCATCAGGCGCGTGCTCATCGTCGATGACGAACCCGACATCCGCGAACTGCTCGAGATCACGCTTCAGCGCATGGGGCTGGAAACCGTCTCTGCGCCTGACCTCGCCAGCGGGCATGCACTGCTCGCGGAACAGGACATCGACCTCTGCCTGACCGACATGCGCCTGCCCGACGGCAACGGCATCGAGCTGGTGGAACACATCCAGCAGCAGCACCCAGAGGTGCCGGTGGCCATGATCACGGCCTACGGCAGCATGGACAGCGCGGTCGCCGCCCTCAAGGCCGGCGCCTTCGACTTCGTCTCCAAGCCGGTCGACCTGACCATGCTGCGCAACCTGGTGGACAGTGCCCTCCGCCTATCGGAGCGCGGCAACAACAGCAGCGGAGAAATGCGGCGTGCGGGCAAAACGGAACACCCGGGCCAAAGCACCATCGAGCGCATCGTCGCCCGCGCGCCCGCCAGCCGGAAGATGGTCGAGACCATCCGCAAACTGGCCCGCAGCCAGGCGCCGGTCTTCATCCACGGCGAATCCGGCAGCGGCAAGGAGCTGGTCGCACGCAGTATCCACGAACTCGGCCCCAGGGCCAGCGGCCCCTTCATTGCCGTCAACTGCGGCGCCATCCCTGCCGATCTGATGGAGAGCGAGTTCTTCGGCCACCTCAGGGGCAGCTTCACCGGCGCCACTGCCGACAAGCAGGGCCTGTTCGAGGCCGCCAGTGGCGGCACCCTGTTCCTGGACGAGATTGCCGAGCTACCCCTGGCCATGCAGGTCAAGCTGCTGCGCGCCATCCAGGAGCGCGCCATCAAGCCGATCGGTGCAGCGCGCGAGATCCCGGTGGATGTGCGCATCCTCAGTGCCACACACAAGGACCTGCAGGCCGAGATGCAGGCCGGACGCTTCCGGCAGGACCTCTACTTCCGCATCAATGTCATCCAGCTCGACATCCCGCCACTGCGCGAACGCCGCGAGGATCTCGACGAGCTGGTCGCGCGTCTGCTCGAAGAACTGGGTGAACGCTGGGGCGGGACGCAATTCGAGATCACCGAAGAGGCCATGGACCGCCTGCGCGACTACACCTTCCCCGGCAACATCCGGGAGCTGGAAAACGTGCTCGAACGCGCCGCCACCCTGTGCGAGAACAATCGCATCACCGGGCAGGACCTGGAGTTTCTGCAAAATGGAGCATGCGCATCGGACCACCCGCCTGCCGAGGACAGGGATGCCCCGGCCAGCCTCGCCGACCAGGAACGTGCATTGCTCATGCGCACCCTGGAGGCCACCCGCTGGAACCGGAGCGAGGCCGCTCGTCGTCTGGGGCTCACCCTGCGCCAGCTGCGTTATCGAATCGAAAAGTACGGACTCGACAAAAGCAGCTGACAAAATTGTCAACAATTGACAATCCAGCCTGACGAGATTGTCAGATCCGCCTCAAAAACGCGGCCCCCGTCACGAAAACTCCTTGTTTACAAAGGCAGCGCAAAACCTGGCACGGCTAATGCATATATGCTGGCACGAGTGAACACAAGGCACTCGGACATACGAGTCACAACCAGCATCTCTCAAGGAGAAACGTCATGAAGAAAGTACAGCAAGGCTTTACCCTCATCGAACTGATGATCGTGGTGGCCATCATCGGTATCCTCGCCGCCATTGCCATCCCGGCCTA
>RFHG01000178.1 GCA_003696465.1 Gammaproteobacteria bacterium
ACAGGGATACGATGCCGAGCTGGATGAACTGCGTGCCCTGTCCGAGCATGCCGACGGCTTTCTCGAGGAACTGGAGCAGCGCGAACGGGCCCGCACCGGCATCGACAAGCTCAAGGTGGCCTACAACCGCGTGCACGGCTATTACATCGAGGTCTCGCGCGCCCACGCCGAGGGCTTGCCGCCCGAATACCAGCGCCGGCAGACGCTGAAGAATGTCGAACGCTACATCACGCCCGAGCTGAAGGCCTTCGAGGACAAGGTGCTCTCCGCGCGCGAGCGCGCCCTGGCCCGGGAAAAGGCCCTGTACGAGGCCCTGCTCGACGAGCTGGCCGGCTGGCAGGGACCGCTGCGCCGCAGCGCCCATGCCCTGGGACGACTGGACCTGCTGGCGACCCTGGCCGAACGGGGCCTTGCGCTGGACTATTGCCGTCCCGAGCTGGTTGACGCACCGCTCATCGACATCCGGCAGGGCCGGCACCCCGTGGTGGAACAGGTGCTGGACGAGCCCTTCGTGCCCAATGACGCGCTTCTTGAAGAACGCCGGCGCATGCTCATCGTCACCGGGCCCAACATGGGCGGCAAGTCCACCTGGATGCGGCAGGTGGCGCTGATTACCCTGTTGGCCCGCATCGGCAGCCCGGTACCCGCTGGCCGCGCGGTCATCGGCGATATCGACCGTATCTTTACCCGCATCGGTGCCGCCGATGACCTGGCCTCGGGGCGCTCCACCTTCATGGTGGAAATGACCGAGACCGCCAACATCCTCAACAACGCCACCGAACGCAGTCTGGTACTGATGGACGAGATCGGTCGCGGCACCTCCACCTTCGATGGCCTGTCGCTGGCCTGGGCCTGCGCCGAGCATCTGGCCACGCAGAACCGGTCATTCTGCCTGTTCGCCACGCACTATTTCGAGCTCACCGCCCTGCCCGAACAGCTCGACGGCGTGCACAACGTGCACATCGACGCGATCAAGCACGGCGAGAAGATCGTCTTTCTGCATGCGGTCAAGCCCGGCCCGGCCAGCCAGAGCTACGGACTCGAGGTGGCACGCCTTGCCGGCGTGCCCAGGCGCGTGATCGAACGGGCCCGCCGCCAGCTGCGCCGGCTGGAGGAACAGAGCGCGGCCAGTTCCGGCCCGCAGCTTGGCCTGTTCGAACAGCTGCCGGAGCACGACACGGTGGAAAATGAACCGCATCCGGTGCTGGAGGCATTGCGCGAGACCGATCCCGATGAACTGACACCCCGCGAGGCCCTGGCCCTGCTCTACCGACTGCGCGAGGAACTGGACGATGGAACCTGAGTTCTGGCTGCAACGCTGGGAGGCCGGACAGACCGGCTTCCATCTGGATGAGGTCAACCGGCATCTGGAACAGCACTGGCCGCAACTCGGCCTGCATGCGCCCGCAGGGGTCTTCGTGCCCCTGTGCGGCAAGAGCCTCGACCTGCTCTGGCTGCGCGGACAGGGCCATGCCGTGCTGGGCGTGGAACTCAGCCCAAAGGCGGTAGAGGCCTTCTTTGCCGAAAACGGCCTGCAGCCTGCCGTGCTGCCACGCCCGCCCTTTGTGGACTGGCATCTCGACGGCCTGAACATCCTGCAAGGAGACTTCTTCGACCTAGAGCCGGACGATACGGCCGAATGTTGGGGGCTGTGGGATCGGGCATCGCTGATTGCCCTGCCACCCGGGATGCGCGCGCGTTATGCCGCGCATCTGACCCGGCTCATGCCGCATGGCTGCCGGGGGCTACTGGTGACGCTGGAATACCCGCAGGCACAGATGGACGGGCCGCCCTTCAGCGTCGAGGGTGATGAGGTCGAGCGCCTGTTCGGCGGCGACTGGGCCATCACGCCCCTGGCCGAGCATGATGTCCTTGAGGAACAGCCGCGTTTTCGCGAGCGCGGGCTTGAATGGCTTACGGAGCGTATCTGGCGCATGGAGCGCCGGTAAGCCGGGTCAGTCCAAGGCCTCCCGACACGCTCCGTCATCTTCACGACTGTCGTACACGGCCATGATGGCGCGCAGCTCCTCCAGAAAGCGTCGGCGCAGGACTTCATCCAGTTCGCGCGCGGATGCACTCACCTCACCCTTGCCTAGGGCCTCGATTTCGGCACGCACCGACTGGCACCCCGCCTGACAGGCGACCTCGAGCGCACGGGCCAGGCGTTCATCACGATTCATGAAACGTGCATCTCCGAAAACAGCTGAATCACCACCACGCCGGCCACGATCAGCCCCATGCCGATCAGGGCAGGCATATCCGGGCGCTGGCCATAGAGGAAAATCGCTGCCAGGGTCACCAGCACGATACCCAGCCCCGACCAGATGGCATAGACAATACCCACCGGCAGTTCACGCAGCAGCAGGCTGAGCAGCCAGAAGGCCAGCCCGTAGCCGACGACGACCAACACCACCGGTACTGGGCGGGTAAAGCCATCGGCTGCCTTGAGTGCACTGGTGGCCACCACTTCCGCCACCACGGCAAGCGCCAGATAGAGCCAGGCCATCGCGTTCCCTCCCGAACGAAAGCAGCGATTATAGGCCATGCGTGCATTGCCGGCATCCGGCGCCTGTGTGGTCAGGCCATCCTCCCGGGACCACCGAACGAGCACTGGCCAGATGCCCTATAATTGCCCGCTCGTCAAAGGAGTCGACATGACCCTGCTGCTGTCTGCCATTGCCATTGTTGCCGGCCTTGCCCTGCTGGTGTGGGGTGCCGACCGATTTGTACTGGGTGCCGCCAGCCTCGCCAGAACGCTGGGCGTCTCGCCGCTGGTGATCGGCATTACGGTGGTGGGCTTCGGCACCTCGGCCCCGGAACTGCTGATCTCGACCATCGCCGCCCTCAACGGCAACCCGCAGCTTGCGGTGGGCAATGCCATTGGTTCCAACATTGCCAACATTGCGCTGATTCTCGGGGTCACCGCACTGATTGCACCACTGGCGGTCCATTCCAGGACCCTGCGCCACGAATTCCCGCTGCTGCTCGGCATTTCGCTGATTGCCTGGTGGCTGCTGCAGGATGGCACCCTGGGGCGCCTCGACGGTGCCGTACTCGTACTCCTGCTGCTGGCGGTGATGGGCTGGCTGGTATGGGATGCCCTGCATGCACGGCCCGACGACCCCCTGAGCCAGGAACTGGTGGCCGAATTGCAGCAGGATCTTCCCGGCGAGATGACGACCAGCCGCGCCCTGTTCTGGTTCCTGCTCGGACTGGTGGTGCTGGTGGCCAGTTCGCGGATGCTTGTATGGGGCGCGGTCAACGTGGCCGAATGGCTGGGCGTGAGCGATCTGGTCATTGGCCTGACCATCGTGGCGCTGGGCACCAGTCTGCCGGAACTGGCCGCCTCCATCGTCAGTGCCCGGCGCGGGGAGGCCGACCTGGCGCTCGGCAACGTGCTGGGTTCCAACCTGTTCAACACCCTGGGGGTACTCGGCCTGCCGGGGCTCATTCACCCGGCAGCCCTGGAGGGTGACGTGCTGGGCCGCGACCTGCCGGTCATGCTGGCACTGACCGCCCTGCTGTTCCTCATGGCCTTCGGATTTCGCGGGCCGGGGCGGATCAACCGCTGGGAAGGCAGTTTTCTGCTAGCCTGTTTTGCAGCCTATCAGGGATACATCTACGTGAGCGTAACCGGAACATGAATGCCAGCCATGCCGACAAGCTGAAGGCCCTGGGCCGGGCGGTGGTCGAGACCGAGCGCGCCGCGGTGGAGGCCCTGTTGCCGCGCATCGATGAGGACTTCGTGCGCGCCTGTGACCTCTGCCTTGCCTGCCGCGGCCGTATCGTCGTCACCGGCATGGGCAAGTCGGGCCATATCGGCAACAAGATCGCGGCCACCCTGGCCAGCACCGGCTCACCGGCCTTCTTCATGCACCCGGGCGAGGCCAGCCACGGCGACCTGGGCATGATCACCGCCGAGGATGTGGTCGTCGCCATCTCCAACTCCGGCGAGACCGACGAGCTGCTGACCATCGTCCCCATCATCCGCCGCCTGGGCGTGCCCCTGATCGCCATGACCGGCAACCCGGCCTCGAGCCTGGCGCGCGAGGCCGAGGTCCACCTGGACATCAGTGTGGAGAAGGAGGCCTGCCCGCTGGGACTGGCCCCCACCGCCTCCACCACCGCCACCCTGGTGATGGGCGATGCACTGGCCGTGGCCCTGCTCGAGGCCCGCGGCTTCACGGCCGACGACTTCGCCCGCTCCCATCCGGGCGGCCGACTCGGGCGGCGCCTGCTGCTGCATGTGGCCGACATCATGCGTACCGGCGAGCAGCTGCCCAGGGTTCAGGCGGAGACTCGTCTCGACCAGGCACTGCTGGAGATCTCGCGCAAGGGCCTGGGCATGACCGCAATCGTCGATGACGCCGGACGGGTGATCGGGGTCTATACCGATGGCGACCTGCGCCGCACCCTGGACCAGCGCATCGATATCCACGAGACGGCCGTGGGCGAGGTGATGACCAGCCCCTGCCGTACCGCGCGGCCGGACATGCTGGCAGTGGAGGCGCTGAAACTGATGGAGGACCACCGTATCAATGCCCTGCCGGTGGTCGACGAGGAAGGGCGCATGATCGGCGCCCTCAACATGCACGACCTGCTCCGCGCAGGCGTGGTCTGATATCGGGGACAAGCGATGCAGGACATCATCGAAAAGGCCCGCGAGATCCGCATGGTGATCTTCGATGTGGACGGCGTGCTCACCGACGGCAGCCTGTTCGTGGGTGACGACGGGCAGGAGTACAAGGCCTTCAATTCGAAGGACGGGCATGGCATGCGCATGTTGCAGGAGGCCGGAGTGGAGATCGCCATCCTCACCGGCCGCACCTCCAATGTGGTGCGCCTGCGCATGGAGGAACTGGGCATCGAACGGGTCATGCAGGGCCATCGTGCGAAGCTGCCGGCCTTCGAGGCCCTGCTGTCGGACTGCGGCCTGCCGCCGCGCCAGATCGCCTATGTGGGTGACGATGTGGTCGACCTGCCGGTGATGACGCGTGTCGGTCTGGCGATTGCCGTGGCCGATGCCCATGCCCTGGTCAAGCGCCACGCGCACTGGATCACCGCCAGCCCGGGCGGACGCGGCGCCGCGCGCGAGGTCTGCGAACTGGTGCTGGAGGCCCGGGGCCAGCTCGAACCGCTGCTGGAACGCTACCTGGCATGAGGCTGCGCGTACTGCTGGGCCTGTTGCTGGTGCTCGGCATGGCGGCATTCACCTGGTGGGTACAGCGGCTTTCGGACGCGCTCGAGCGGAACGACACGGCAGCCGCGGGAAACCATATCGACTACTACCTGGACGACTTTCGCGTCCTGGCCACCGGCAACGACGGCCGGCCGCGCTACCGTCTCGAGGGAGCCCGGATGACGCATCTGGCTCCGGCCGACACGGCCACCATCGAGGCGCCAAAACTGGAATGGATCCCGGACAGCGGCCCGGTCGTCACCCTGCGCTCCGAACGTGCCGAGGGCAGCCCCGGCGGCGAGGAAATCCTGCTGGCAGGTGAAGTCACCCTGCGGCGCCCGGCCTGGAACGAGCAGGACCGCATCGATGCCCGTACGCGTGACCTGCGCGTTTGGCCCGAACAGCGCACGGCCCATACCCCGGAGGTCGCCACGGCCGAGGTCGACCGCTACCGGATTCGGGGCCGCGGGCTGGCCATCGACCTCAATCGCGGTACACTCACCCTCGAACACGAGGTACGTGGCACCCATGTCCCCTGATGCACCGAAAATTCCGCTCTGGCTCCTGCCCGCCCTGCTGCTGGCCTCATCCCCCCTGTTTGCCCTGAGCAGCGACCGCGAGCAGCCGGTACACATCGAGGCCGACCGCCTGGTCCTCGACGAACCGCATGGCACCGTGACCTACTCCGGCCACACCCGCCTTACCCAGGGCAGCATCCGCCTCGAGGCAGACCAGGTGGTGGTGCATGCCCCCAGGCGGCGCTTCAGCCGCGCGGTGGCCACCGGCAGCCCGGCACGTTTCTCGCAGCTTACCGACGACGGCCACAAGATCCGTGCACGGGCGCGGCACATGGAATACCTGGCCGCGAAACAGCGCCTGATCCTGCAGGGCGAGGCGGAACTGTGGCAGGACGACAATCTGCTCAAGGGCCCCCGCATCGTCTATGACATGGCCGACAACCGCGTCGAGGCGCGTGGCGGAGACCAGACCCAAACAACCGGGCAGGAACGGGTGCGGATCATCCTGCAACCGGAGACCCTCGACAAGGACAAGGAAAAGAGCGGGGGAGGCAGCCCTTGAAGACCCTGCGTGCCCGCAACCTGGTCAAGCGCTATCGCCGGCGCACCGTACTCGACGGGGTCTCGATCGAGGTCTCGCAGGGCGAGATCGTCGGTCTGCTCGGACCCAACGGCGCCGGCAAGACCACCAGCTTCTACATGATCGTGGGCCTGATTCCGCCCGACGAGGGCGAGATCTGGCTCGACCGCCAGGACATCACCCCCTTCCCCATGCATGCCCGGGCCCGCATGGGCGTCGGCTACCTGCCGCAGGAGGCCTCGGTGTTCCGCAAACTTAGCGTGGCCGACAACCTGCGGGCGGTGCTCGAACTGCGCGAGGATCTCGATTCCGAGGGACGCGAGCAGGCCCTGCAGGCGCTGCTCGACGAGTTCCAGATCGACCACATCCGTGACAGCCTCGGCATCAGCCTTTCCGGGGGCGAGCGGCGTCGGGTCGAGATTGCCCGCGCCGTAGCCACCCGCCCTGCCTTCATGCTCCTCGACGAGCCCTTTGCCGGGGTCGATCCCATCTCCGTCATCGACATCCAGCACATCATCACCCACCTGACCGAACGCGGCATCGGCGTGCTCATCACCGACCACAATGTGCGCGAGACCCTGAGCATCTGCCAGCGGGGCTACATCCTGAGCGACGGCCGGGTCCTGGCCGAAGGCACGCCGGACACGATCCTGGCCGACGAACGCGTCCGCGAGGTCTATCTGGGCCGGGAATTCAGCCTCTGAGCATCCCGATGCAGAAATGATGCCAACCCTCCGCCACTCCCCTATAATCGGGGTGACGATGAACAAGAACGCGCACAAGCCCCGAGCCGGAGGCAGCCCGAGCCTGCCCAGGGACGAGTACCAGGTTCATCGGGCCATGCGGACATGCTGAAGCAGTCCATCCAGCTCAAGCTCGGTCAGAGCCTGACCATGACGCCGCAGCTGCAGCAGGCCATCCGCCTGCTGCAGCTCTCCTCGCTCGACCTGCAGCAGGAAATCCAGCAGGCGCTGGAGGAAAACCCGCTGCTGGAACTGATCGAGGAAGGCGAGGAAGAAGCCGCCCCGGCCACCGAGACACCGGAGGCCGTCGAGGCTTCCGCGGAGCAGGCCGGAGAAGGCACCGACATCATGGAAGACGAAACCGCCGATCTGGCCAGCGGCAGCGACGAGATACCGGACGACCTGCCGGTGGATACCGACTGGGACGCCATCTACGAACCGGCCACCGTCGCCGGCACCGGGCCGACCGAGGACGAGCTGCGCGATCCGTATGAACGCCAGAGTGGTGGCAGCGAGAGCCTGCGCGACCATCTGCTGTGGCAGATTCGCCTCATGCCGCTGAGCGACACCGACCAGCACATCGCCCTGGCCCTCATCGATGCCATCGACGAGGACGGCTATCTCACCGAGTCCATCGAGGCCCTGCATGCCGATCTCGGCCCCAGCCTGGAAGTGGAGCCGGACGAAATCGAGGCCGTACTGCACCTGGTACAAAAACTCGACCCCGTGGGCTGCGGCGCGCGTGACCTGGCCGAATGCCTGGGCCTGCAGCTCGACCAGCTTGCCCCGGAAACGCCCGGCCTCGAACTGGCACGCAGCATCGTCGCCGAACATCTGGAACTCCTGGGCAACCACGACTACCGCCGCCTGATGCGCCAGCTGCGCGTCGACGAAGCGGCCCTGCACCAGGCCGTGGAGCTGATCCGCTCGCTGGACCCGCGCCCCGGCGCCCGCATCAGCAGCGAAACGCCGGAATACGTGGTGCCCGATGTCTTCGTGCGCAAGCGCGAGGGGCGCTGGGTGGTTGAACTGAACCCGGACATCGCCCCCCGCCTGGGCATCAACCGGCTCTATGCCGGCCTCATCCGGCGCGGCGAACAGAGTGCCGACAACACCTACCTGCGCAACAACCTGCAGGAGGCGCGCTGGTTCATCAAGAGCCTGCACAGCCGCAACGAGACACTGCTGCGCGTGGCCACCGCCATTGTCGAACACCAGCGTGCCTTCCTCGAACAGGGCGAGGAGGCCATGAAGCCGCTCATCCTGCGCCAGATCGCGGAACAGCTCGACATGCACGAGTCGACCATCTCCCGCATCACCACGCAGAAGTACATGCATACGCCGCGCGGGGTGTACGAGTTCAAGTACTTCTTCTCCAGCCATGTCTCCACCGCCGACGGCGGTGCCTGCTCGGCCACCGCCATCCAGGCCATGATCCGCAAGCTGGTGGCCGAGGAAGACCCGAAAAAACCCTTGAGCGACAGCCGCATTGCGGCCATGCTTGAAGAACGGGGCATCAAGGTTGCACGACGAACCATTGCCAAGTATCGGGAGGCACTGCGCATTCCGCCTTCCAACGAAAGGAAGCGCCTTGGCTGAAACCGCAGGGACACATCACCCACAGACAGGAGAGACCTCATGCAGATCAACATCGATGGGCACCATGTCGAAGTCACCGATGCACTGCGTCAGTATGTGAAGGAAAAGATCGGGCGGCTGGAACGGCACTTTGATCATGTCACCAATGTCCACGTGGTGCTCAAGGTCGAGCGGCATGTGCAGAAGGCCGAGTGCGAGATGCATGCCAGCGGCACGCAGATCTTTGCCGAGGCCACCGGTGACGACATGTACGCCGCCATCGATGCCCTGGCGGACAAGCTCGACCGCCAGATCCTCAAGCACAAGGAAAAGCTCAAGGATCATCATCGCAACGAGTCTCCCAAGCGTGATCCCATCCCAGAGAGCTGAGCCATGAACATCTCCGCCCTGCTGGCACCCGAGCGTGTCGCCTGCCACCGCGAGGTGCGCAGCAAGAAAAAGGCCCTCGAGACCCTGTCCGACATGCTGGCCACGGCCGATGCCGACCTCGACCGCGACGAGGTCTTCGACAGCCTGCTGGCACGCGAACGACTGGGCAGTACCGGCATGGGCCACGGCGTGGCCATACCGCATGGTCGCATGCAGGGCCTGGACCACGCCGTGGGCGCCGCCCTGGTGCTCGACGCGCCTGTCGACTACGAGGCACCGGACGGCAAGCCGGTAGACGTGCTCTTTGCCCTGCTGGTACCTGAGGAGTCCACCCAGGAGCATCTGCAGATCCTCGCCTCGCTGGCCCGTGTCTTTTCCGACCCGCAGAAGGTGGAGCAGATCCGCGCCTGTCGACAGGATGCGGACCTGCTGGAAATGACCGGTCACTGGCCGGTGGAGGACGCTGCCTGAGGCATTGCCCGGGCAACGGCAGCCACGATCCCGACCATGGCCCAGCAGATGACCGCCGCCGAGCTGTTCGAGGAGCTGGAGCGGCGTCTCGCCTGCACCTGGCTGGCCGGCAGCAGGGGGCGGGACCGGCCATTGCGGCCGCCGCACCTGAGCGACAATACTGCCCTGCTCGGGCATCTCAACCTGATTCATCCCAATCAGGTGCAGGTGCTGGGCAGCACCGAGGTCCGTTACCTCCAGGGCCTGCGCAAGAACTCGCGCGAGGATGCGCTGGAACGGCTGTTTCATTCCGGCACCCAGGTCATCCTCATGGCCGAGGGGCTGGAGCCGCCGGAAGACTTCGTCGAACGTGCCGAGGTGGAAGGACTGCCCATCTGGCAGACAGCGGTCAGCAGCTACGATGCCATTGCCATGCTGCGTCATGTCTTCACCAACCGGCTGGCGGAAAAGACCGTGGTGCATGGCGTGTTCCTCGAGGTACTCGGCATCGGCCTGCTCATCACGGGTGAATCGCGGGTGGGCAAGAGCGAGCTGGCACTGGAACTGATCACCCGCGGACACCGGCTGGTGGCCGACGATTCACCCCAGTTCGCACGCATCGCACCCGATATCCTCAACGGCACGGCACCGCCCATCCTGCAGGACCTGCTCGAGGTGCGGGGCCTTGGCGTACTCAATATCCGCGCCATGTACGGCGACAATGCCATCAAGATGAACAAGTACCTGCGGCTCGTCATCCACCTGGCCGATTTCGACGCGCAGTATGCCCGCAACGAGGATCGCCTGCAGGGCAATCTCAGCGTGCGCGAGATCCTGGGCATTGCCGTCCCGCAGATCACCCTGCCGGTCGCGCCCGGTCGCAACCTGGCAGTGCTGGTCGAGGCGGCCGTGCGCAATCACCTGCTGCGCAGCTCCGGCTACAATGCAGCCGATGACCTGATCGCGCGGCAGGAGCGGCAGATCGCGGAGCAGACACCGGACACATGAAACTGGTCATCATCAGCGGGCTTTCGGGATCGGGCAAGTCGGTTGCCCTGCATGCACTGGAGGACGAGGGCTATTACTGCATCGACAACCTGCATCTCGGCCTGCTCGAACCGTTCGTCGACCAGGTGCTGATGGCACACATGCCGCTGTTCGACAAGGCGGCCGTGGGCATCGATGCCCGCAGCGGGCTGGATGACCTGGAACGCTTCGGGGCCATCCTCGATGCGATCCGCGCACGCAACATTGCCATCGAGGTCATATTCCTGCAGGCCGAGGTCAACACCCTCATCAAACGCTTCAGCGAGACGCGGCGCAAGCACCCGCTGACCCTGCGCGGGCTGCCGCTGATAGAGGCCATCCACCTGGAACGCACGCTGCTGGCCAGCATCGCCGACAGCGCCGATCTCGTGATCGACACCACCCATACCAATGTGCACCAGCTGCGCGGCCTGATCACGGAACGCGTGGGCACGAAGGAAATCCCGCGCATGTCCATCCTGGTGCAGTCCTTCGGCTTCAAGCACGGCGTGCCGAGCGACTCGGACTTCGTGTTCGATGTGCGCTGCCTGCCCAATCCGCACTGGGAGCCGGAGCTGCGCAGCCTCACCGGGCAGGATCCGGAGGTCATCGCCTATCTACAGGGCCACCCCATGGTCGAGGAAATGCATGACATGATCACGCAATTCGTGCGTACCTGGATTCCGCGTTTCGAGGTGGAGAATCGCAGTTATCTGACCATCTCCATCGGCTGCACGGGCGGACAGCACCGCTCGGTCTATCTGTGCGAACGGCTGGCGGAGGAGCTGCGTTCGCGCTATGGTTCCTGTATCAGCCTGCGACACCGGGAGCTCTCCTGATGGTCGGCGTCCTGCTCATCAGTCATCAGGGAATCGGCCGCGAGATGCTGGCCACTGCGGCCACCCTGTTCGATCCCTTCCCCCTGCCGATCCGTGTGCTTTCGATCTCGCCGCAGGAAGACATCGAGGCCGCCCGCAAGCGCGGACTGCTGCTGGCCGACGAAATCGCCCGGGGCGAGGGCCTGCTGATCCTGACCGATGCCTTCGGCTCCACGCCGAGCAACATCGCCTCCAGCATTCTCGAGCGCTACCGCCCCGCGCACCTGGTGGCCGGACTCAGCCTGCCGATGCTGATTCGCGTGCTCAACTACGCCCGCCTGCCACTGGACGAACTGGTCATCAAGGCCATCAGCGGCGGCCATGATGGCATCGTCCACTGCAACGATGCGGGGCAGTGCCATGCCGAGTAGGGAAGTCGACATCGTCAACCGCCTGGGCCTGCATGCCCGAGCGGCCGCCAAGCTGGTGGCGACCGCCAGCGAACACGAGAGTCGTATCGAGATCGAATACAACGATCAGCGGGTCAACGCCAAGAGCATCATGGGCGTGATGATGCTGGCTGCCGCCTGTGGCGCCCGGGTCACGCTGCATGCCGAGGGCGAGGATGCCGAACAGGCCCTGGCCCGTCTCGCCGAGCTGGTCGAGCAGCGTTTCGGCGAGCCCGAGTAGCCCCCCTGTGGTATAGTCTGCGCACTTGAAACACCGCGCGATGCCCCCACTCCGGGGCCATCCGCAACTTCATCAGGGAATCTTCTCCATGGCCGATGCAGCCGTCCAGAGCGACATCGAGGCACGCCTCAGCGAACTCCACGAGGCACTCGATGCCGGCGATCTCGAGCGTACACGCGCGCTGCTCGGCGAGCTGCATCCGGCCGAAATCGCCAGCTTCATCGAATCGCTGCCGCACACGGAGCGCGAGCAGGTCTGGGAGCTGGTCGACGAGGACCTGCAGGGCGAGGTCCTCGCCCATCTGGGCGACGAGGTCCGTGCCAGCCTCATCGAGGACATGGGCACCGACGAGATCATCGCCGCCACCGAGGGCCTCGATGTCGATGACCTGGCCGATATCGTCCAGAACCTGCCCGAGCAGGAAATCAGCCAGATCCTGCAGTCGCTCGACGAGCAGAACCGTCATCGGCTGGAGACCATCCTCTCCTATGACGAGGACACCGCCGGCGGTCTGATGAATACGGACGCCATCACCGTGCGTCCGGATGTCGATCTCGATGTGGTCACCCGCTACCTGCGCCTGCGGCGCGAGCTGCCGGAGCATACCGACAGCCTGTTCGTGGTCGATCGTGACGACCACTATCTGGGCGTGCTGCCACTGGCGGATATCCTCACCCACGACCCGGAAGAGCCGGTGGAAAAGGTCTACAACCGGCAGGTCCACGGTATCCCCGCCTCCACTCCGGCCAACGAAGTGGCCACCCTGTTCGAACACCACGACCTGATGTCGGCCCCGGTAGTGGACGATCAGGGCAAGCTGCTCGGCCGCATCACCGTCGACGACGTGGTGGACTACATCCGCGACGAGGCCGACCACGCCGTCATGAGCCAGGCCGGTCTGAACGAGGAAGACGACATCTTTGCTCCGGTCCTGCCCAGCGCGAAGACCCGCGCCGTGTGGCTCGGTATCAACCTGATCACGGCACTGATGGCAGCGTGGGTCATCGGCCTGTTCCAGGGCACACTGGAGAAGATCGTGGCCCTGGCGGTACTGATGCCCATCGTGGCCAGCATGGGCGGCATCGCCGGCACCCAGACACTCACCATCGTCATCCGGGGCCTGGCGCTGGGTCAGGTCTCGCGCCACAACCTGCGCTGGCTGTTCAACAAGGAAGTCATGGTGGGGCTGCTCAATGGCATCCTCTGGGCACTGGTCATCGCCGCCATCGCCACGCTCTGGTTCAAGGACCCCCAGATCGGGATGGTCATCGCCATTGCCATGATCATCAACCTCATCATCGCGGCCATTGCCGGGGTCATCATCCCCATCGTGCTGAAGAAGATGCACATCGACCCGGCGCTGGCGGGCGGCGTGGTGCTGACCACCGTGACCGACATGATGGGCTTTTTCGTCTTCCTTGGCCTGGCCACCGTCCTGCTGGTCAAGAACTGAGCCTCACGGATGACAAGCAGAGAGTCCTTGCCGATAATGGGGACACACATGTGGAGGAATCCGCCATGACCTTCGTCGTTACCGACAACTGCATTCGCTGCAAGTACACCGATTGCGTCGATGTCTGCCCCGTGGACTGCTTCCACGAGGGGCCCAACTTCCTGGTCATCGACCCGGACGAGTGCATCGATTGCACCCTTTGCGAACCGGAATGTCCGGCCGAGGCAATCTTTGCCGAGGACGAGGTGCCGGCGGGTCAGGAGGTCTTTATCGAGCTGAATGCCGAACTGGCAAAGGAATGGCCGGTGATCTCGCAGAAGAAAGATCCGCTGCCCGATGCCGAAAAGTGGGACGGGGTGCCGGACAAGCTCAAGTATCTGGAGCGCTGACCGCCTCCTGCCAGACATGCCGGGTGCGCCCGGCGGTGGCACAGAGCAGTTCATAGCCGATGGTGCCGGCGACCGCTGCCACTGTATCGACTGGCACCGTCTCGCCCCACAGCTCGACCCATTCACCCGGCACTGCCTCGACCTGCCCCAGGTCGATGGCCAGCATGTCCATCGAGACACGGCCGGCCAGCGCCAGCCGATGCCCGCGCAACCCTGCCGGGGTACCTGAAGGGGCGTGCCTGGGATAACCGTCGGCATAGCCTGCCGCCACGATGCCGATGCGCGTATCGCGGTCTGCATGCCAGGCAAGCCCATAGCCAATCCCCTCCCCGGCCCTGACCTCGCGTACCGCCAGCAGCGGCGCCTCGAAACGCATAACGGGTTTCAGGTCGAGCTCGGGGCCCTCGCGTCCGGCCAGCGGCGATCCCCCATAGAGCATGATGCCGGGACGCACCCAGTCGGCATGGGTCTCGGGCCAGGCCATGATGGCCGCCGAGTTGGCGGCACTGCGCGGCCCCTCGCGGCCTTCCAGAAGTGTACAGAACCTCTGCCACTGCTGGCGGGTAGTGTCATCTCCCGCATCATCGGCACAGGCAAAGTGTGTCATCCATACCACCTCAGGGCGCTCGGAGCACTCGGCCAGCCAGGCATCCAGGGCCGGCAGATCCGCGCTCCCGAGGCCCAGCCGATGCATGCCGGTATCGAGCTTGATCCACAGCCGCCGTGGCATACGCTCCCCTTGCTGCAGGGCTGACAGGATTCGCAACTGGTGCAGGGAATGGATCACCGGCTCCAGGTCATGTTCCAGAACGCAGCGCCATTCCCCGGCATCGTTCATGCCATGCAGCACGACCACGGGCCCCTCGATGCCCGCCTGTCTCAGAACCCTGCCCTCGCCTGCCGTGGCCACGGCCAGGGCATCGACATGGGGTGCCAGCCAGCGGGCCACGGGCACCAGACCGTGGCCGTAGGCATCGGCCTTGACCACGGCCATCACGCGGCTGTCGGGGGCATGGCGGCGCACCACGCTCAGGTTGTGCAGCAGGGCCCCAGGGTCGATGACGGCACGGGCCGGTCGGATGGCGGCCTCACAGCCCGTCACTGGTATAGACTTCCGGCACGAAATTCTCGAAACGGGTATAGCGGCCGAGGAAAGTCAGGCGCACGGTGCCGATGGGACCGTTCCGTTGCTTGCCGATGATGATCTCGGCCGTGCCCTTGTCGGGAGAATCCTCGTTGTAGACCTCGTCGCGATAGATGAAGAGGATGAGGTCGGCATCCTGCTCGATGGCCCCGGACTCGCGCAGGTCCGACATGACCGGCCGCTTGTTGGGGCGCTGCTCCAGGCTGCGGTTGAGCTGCGAAAGCGCGATGACCGGCACTTCCAGTTCCTTGGCCAGCGCCTTCAGGCCGCGCGAGATCTCGGAGATTTCGGTGGCGCGGTTTTCGCTTGTCGGGCTGCCGCTCTGCATCAACTGCAGGTAATCGATGACGATCAGCCCCAGCTCGCCGTGCTCGCGGCGCAAGCGGCGGGCTCGGGCGCGCACTTCGGTCGGCGACAGCGCGGCAGAATCATCGATGAACATCGGCACATCACCCAGCAGGGTCATCGCGCTGGTTAGCTTGGGCCAGTCCTCGTCCTCCAGCCGCCCGGTACGCAGGCGTTTCTGGTCGATGCGCCCAAGCGAGGAGAGCATACGCAGGGTCAGCTGCTCGCCGGGCATCTCCATGCTGAAGACCGCCACCGGCTTGCGCTCCTTGACCGCGGCATACTCGGCAATGTTCATGGCAAAGGTGGTCTTGCCCATCGAAGGGCGTCCGGCGACGATGACCAGATCGCCCGGCTGCAGGCCCGAGGTCTTCTCGTCCAGATCGTCGAACCCGGTGGGGATGCCGGTAACCGGCTCGTTGCGCTCGTACAGGATCTCGATGCGCTCGATGGTCTGCTTGAGCAGGCTCTTGATGTCGGCAAAGCCCTCATCGGTGCGGGCGCCCTTCTCGGCAATCTCGAAGACCTTCTGTTCCGCCTCGTCGAGCAGGGCGCGGCTGTCGGTACTGCCCGGGTTGAAGCCCTTTTCCGCGATTTCCTGGCCTACCCGGATGAGCTGGCGCAGAACCGACTTCTCGCGCACGATATCGGCATAGGCGGTGATGTTGGCGGCACTGGGCGTGTCCTTGGCCAGGGTGCCCAGATAGGCCAGGCCACCGGCCTCCTGCAGCCGTCCCTCGGCCTCCAGCCGCTCGGAGAGGGTAACCACGTCGAAGGGCTGCTGGCGTTCGGCCAGATCGGCGATGGCGCGAAAGATCAGACGGTGGTCATGGCGGTAGAAATCGCCCTCGTTGACCCGGTCCGCGATCCGGTCCCAGGCCTGGTTGTCGAGCAGCAGGCCGCCGATCACGGCCTGCTCGGCCTCGATGGAATGCGGTGGCACCTTGAGATCGGCCACCGATGGCTGTGCGGAGTGTGCGGGAAAACGTTCTGCCATGGTAGTCGTTGCCGGTGGCTGGAATGATGGCTTCATCATAGGACAGCCACCGCCCGGCAGGAAGTCCACAGGCTGGTGACAGCCTGTGGACAAGCCGGGGAATTAGACCCATGTCTCAGGATTCGGGGAAGGCGGTCCAGCCATCCAGCCAGGTCGTCGTGCTGCCGGGCCGCAGGGCCCCGGCATAATTGGCGCTCTCGTCCCAGAACTCGCCTTCGGGAGGGCGGCCGCCAATAAGGCCGGCCACGCTGTCTGCCCGGGGTACATAATCCACTGCGGTCAGCGCGAAGACGAAATGAGACATATCCCTACTGGTTACTTCTCGGGCTGTAGAAGCGCTCCATCAACCGCCAGAGCAATTCACGGCAGGTTTCTCGTATGCTTTTCCGGTCGATGGCCATGCTGGGCGTGCCCATTCGGTGACGACGCCATCATGCCAGCCCCATGTTTCATGGATGATGGACCGGAAAAGTTTTCGCCCATAATGAAAAACGGCCTGCAGCACGCGGCGACAGGCCGTTCAGACAGACCACAAGAGCCCGCAGGACTTTAGCGACAAATGCTGGCTGGGGCTGCCGCCCCGATGCCCGGGCTTATTCCTCGCCGATGACGATCAGGCGGATGGTGGTATCGACATCGCTGTGCAGATGCAGGGTGATGTCGTACTCGCCCGCCATGCGAATCGGACCCTCGGGCAGACGCACCTCGCGACGCTCCACCGGATGACCTTCGGCGGTCAGGGCATCGGCAATGTCGGCAGGGCCCACGGAGCCGAACAGCTTGCCCTCGGTGCCCGCCTTCATGGTGATGCTGACTTCCTTGCCCTCGAGCGCATCGCGGCGCTGTTCGGCCTCGGCCAGGGCCTTGGCGGCAGCGGCCTCGAGCTCGGCACGACGGGCCTCGAACTCGGCAATGTTCTCGGGCGTGGCAAACTTGGCCTTGCCCTGGGGAATCAGGTAGTTGCGGGCATAGCCGGGCTTGACGTCAACCTTGTCGCCCAGGTTGCCCAGGTTGTCGATCTTTTCCAGAAGAATCACTTCCATCTTGCTCACCCCAGTATTCAGGTTACGGTTGGCGGCCACTTCCGTCCGTGTCCTGCGGAAGTCGCCGACGAAAATCGGCCAGCGCATCGATGGCGCCGATGGCCGTCAACATGGCCACCATCTGTGGCATGGCCAGTATCAGCAGCAGGTACATGCCAAACAGTACCAGCCCGGGCCACTTCAGGGCATGGTTCATGGCATGCACCACGGCCAGGCCCTGGAAGAAGAACGGCAGCAGCATCAGCATGCCGCCCTCGGTCATCCAGTCCTGCTGCAGCCAGACCCCGGCAGCAAAACAGCCCACCGCGATCACGGCCGCCCAGCCCGGCAGGCGCCAGGCACGAAACTCCTCGCCGAACCCGCCCGGGTTGTACAGCAGGGCCTGCCACCAGCGGCCAAGCATCAGGGCCAGCAGGGCGTTGAGCAGACCCGATACGGCAACGATGCCCGTCATCAGCCCGCTGATGCGGGGCAGCGCCTCGCGCAGGGCCCGCGCCTGGGCATCATCCTGCTGCAGGAGCGGTTTCAGCATCTCCTCCAGCAGGGACTGCCACCATGCGCCCACGTCCGGTACCAGCAGATGCGTGATCCACACCCCCAGTACCGCCACCAGCACACCAACCAGTGCGGTAGCCGACCACGAGGACGTGGCGCGCAGCACCGCCGCCAGCAGCAGCACCGGCAGCCACTGGCTCAGCGCATAGCTCAGGCCGCCCAGCGGCGAGCCCAGTGCCAGGCCCAGCAGAAACAGGGCAGCAGCAGCCAGGGCCGCCACCTCGATGCCACCGCGCATGCCCACGCGCAGGGCAACCAGGGCAACCACCGCGCCACTCAGCAGGCTGAATGGCGGCAGAAAAACCGCCAGTACGGCAAAGGTCAGCGCCAGGGTTACGGCCTGGAGCCGACCCGCCATGACGGCACTGGCCAGCGACTTGAACATGTCTCGTCCGGCCTCTCTTGGGGGCATGTGCCATCAGCCGGCACATGCCCAGCCCGTCAGTGACGGTCGGTGTACGGCAGCAGGGCCAGGAAGCGCGCGCGCTTGATGGCCGTGGCCAGCTGGCGCTGATACTTGGCGCTGGTACCGGTAATCCGGCTGGGCACGATCTTGCCGGTCTCGGTGATGTAGCTCTTCAGGGTGGCCAGATCCTTGTAATCGATCTGGTCCACGCCCTCGGCGGTGAAACGGCAATACCTTCTGCGACGGAAATAGCGTGACATCTGCGAACCCTCCCTTACTCGGCTGCCGGCTCGGCGGCGGCCTCTTCACCACTGGCGGCCTGCTCGGCAGGCTCCTCGGACTTCTCTGCCTTCTCGGCACGCGGAGCGGAGCGGGTCTCGCTCTCGTCCTTGGCCAGCGGAGAAGGTTCGGTCACGGCCTTGTCCATGCGCACAATCAGGTTGCGCAGCACCGCATCGTTGAAGCGGAAGGCGCTCTCCAGCTCATCCAGTGCCTCCTGGTTGCACTCGATGTTCATCAGCACATAGTGCGCCTTGTGGATCTTGTTGATGGGATAGGCAAGCTGACGGCGACCCCAGTCCTCGAGGCGGTGGATCTGGCCACCATGACCCTCGATCATGCCACGGTAACGCTCCACCATGGCGGGCACCTGCTCGCTCTGGTCGGGATGGACCAGGAACACGACTTCGTAATGACGCATTGTAGGCTCCTTACGGTTTCAACAGCCGCCCGCTCGTGCGGTGCGGCAAGGAGTCCGGCGACAGCGGCCGCCGGGAAGCGCGCGAATATATCACAGGCCGCCTGCCATGCCAATCCGGGCGATCATCGCCGGTCATGTCCCCTCCCGTCTTGCTCAGGGGGCTCGCAGATTGCCGCAACCGGAAAGCTCCAGCCCACGACCAATGACCCGGACCTGCCGTTCGAATCGCTCACCCGACATGCTGTCGGTGCAGGGCCCGGGATCGACGATGACTTCCATCCCCTCGCCCGTCCATATCAGCCGGCCGGTGTCCGGATCCCCCTGCATGTCACGCACCTGCCACTCGATGATGCGCTGCCCGTAATCGGCCACCAGTCGTGCCTTGTCACCGGCCAGTTGCAGATTCCAGCCGGGCTCGTTGCCATACGCCTCGAGCCCCGAGGGAGGTGCATCCGGCGCGGTCGAGGCGGCGAATGCCCGCAGACTCGTCAGCAGCCATACGGCCAGCCATATGGGTCTCATGGAAGACATCCTTCGATGTGAACGGTTCGAACACCTGCCCCGGCCACCGGCAGGGGCACTCAGCCGCGGATGGGCTCGGCACGCGCAACATCATATACGCAAATCCAGCCGGAGAGTTCCTGGCCGGTACGCGCGTACTCGTGCAGCAGGGCCACGACCTCTTCCACCGCATCATCCTGTACCAGCAGCTCGAGTTTCACCTCGGTGATCATCTCTGCCCCGGCCTCGAGCGAAAAATCGCGCTCGCGCGGATCGATGGCCTCCAGTGTGCCCTGCACATCGACTATGGACAGGCTGCAGGCCTGCGGGCAATGACCGGCCCTGAACAGGGCATGTACCACATCGGCTACGCGGTTTCGATGCAGAAACACCTTGAGGAACCTCTGATTAATTCTGCGCGAGCAGATTGCGGTGAGAAATCCTCCAGTTCAAGGCGCGGGTCGCGCGTAATAGCGGGGCTATTACGAAGAGCCGCAACGCGGAAATGGGTGATTTGGCGCCGCAAGATGCCATGTTACGAATTGATCAGAGGTTCCTTATGCCAAAGATGGCTAATTAATCAGAGTTTCCAGAATGCGCTTCATGCGGCACATGTCCCAGACAACCCGGGCGCTTGTCAAATGGCATGCAACAGATCGGGTATTGCCTGCTCCCACCAGCTCGCAACTGGGCTATCATCAAGGGCATGCATATCCCGTCCCACGGCTCCACATGGCTCCTGCTCGTGTCCATCCTCAGCGGCTGGCCCACGCTTGCCTCTGCCCAGACCGTCTATCGTACGGTGGACGAACAGGGCCGGGTCAGCTTTTCCGACCGGCCACCGGACGGGGCAGACTCGGCGGAAACGCTCAGGGTCAGTCCTGACAGACCTTCGGAAGAGGCCGTGAAGGCCGCCAGGGAACGGCATGAAGCGGTCAGCAAGACCGCTGACGAACTGGCCGCAAAACGGCGCGCATCCGAACAGGAAAAGCGGCGCCAGGAGGCGGAAAAACGCAAACGCGAACTGGAAAAACCGCAGGTCATCGTCATCGATCATGGCGCCTCAGGGCCGGGCTACTGGCCGGGCCATCCGGTGCGCCCCGGGCGCCCGATCAAGCCGGTGCGCCCGCAACCGCCGACGGCGCGGCCACCCGTCAACCGGCCACCGGCAGCACGCCCGCCGGCAGGCCAGCCGCCACCGCCGACCACCCTGCCCATCGGGCAGTAGGCTGCACCGGGCCAGGCAGCATCTATCGCCGCGGCGCGAGCGCGTAACGCAGTCCGATCACCGCCAGCACAGCTGCGAACAGCATGCGCAGATGCAACTCCGGCAGGGCCAGTGCCAGCCGGCTCCCCAGCCAGGCACCGAGCAGCCCGCCACCCACCAGACCCGGCAGCAGGCCGAAACGCACATGCCGATGCCGCAGATTCTCCGCCAGCCCTGTGGTTACGGCCGGAATACGCGCGGCAAGGGCACACCCCTGGGCCAGTTGCTGCGGCATCCCCAGGCCCAGGACCAGGAGCGGTGCAAGCACCGGACCACCGCTGATCCCGACCCCTCCCGCCACCAGGCCCTCGATGACGCCCACCAGAGGAAGGTAGAGCCAACGCCAGCCATCGGCGATGACCCGACTCCCCAGCAGTTCCTCGCGCAGGATCAGCATGGCCGCACCGAAGATGACCACCAGACCAAACCAGCGCTTCAGCCGATCGCCGTCAAATCGTTCAGTGCGGGCCGCCACCCAGGGCGTCACCAGCATGGCGGGAATCGCGACCAGGGCCACCACAATCCAGTCCACACGCCCCGCCTGGGCATAGAGCCAGGCACTGAGCAACGTGGGCAGCAGTGCTGCTGCCAATGCGGTCCCGCGCGCGGCAAAGGGGCCAAGCCCCAGCCAGCCCATCATCAGCGGTATGGTCAGCGTCCCGCCGCCCAGACTGAACAGGCCACCGCCGAGCCCGGCCACCAGGCCAATGACCAGGGCCCGAACCGGCATGGGCAGGAATGAGGCATCACGCGCTTGCATGCGGGCAATCTGCCCGCGTCATGCATGCGCGTCAAGCGAATGCCTGTACCGATGGCATTGCCGAAAACAATGCAGTCAACGGGAACCCGGCTTACAGTACGTACATTCGGGCCGAGCATGGGCTTTCGATGAATCCGGGCTCATGGCTCTACATGGGGCTCATGGCTCTACATGAGAACAACAACCGAAACGGGCGCGTCAAATGGGGTCTGTCCCCATTTATTTGCCATTTATTCCGCACCGAACACGGTCCAAAAAGCCGGCTGGTTCAAAAAATACTGCTTCATGCCCGTGGCCGTGACCAGTGAAAAGGAGGGGCGTCATCCCCCGATTACGGAAAGCACCGTTCTGCTGAATGTCACACATTCCGATTTATGTCACAAGGCACGAAAAAGGCGGCAATCGGGCAACCGATAACCGCCTGTTTCTGTATTGAAATTTGGCGCGCCCGGAAGGATTCGAACCTCCGACCGCCTGGTTCGTAGCCAGGTACTCTATCCAGCTGAGCTACGGGCGCGTGGTGTCGCGAAAGCGAGGCGCAATTATCCGGATTTCCCCCTTGGGCGTCAAGCACTTCACGGGGCCGCCGCCAGCGCCACGCTGCCGAACAGAATCGGCTGGTGCAGCAGGTAGATGATCAGCCCGTGACGCCCGGCCGCAGCCAGCAGGCGTGCCGGGGCATGGTCGATCGTGTAGCGGCGCAGGGCCTGCGCCTGCGGGCCCTGCAGCCAGTGGCCCGCGGCGATTCCGATCAGCACCACCCCCAGCCAGGGCACGATGGGCACATAGTCGTCGGTGGTCGGCTTGTGGGTCATCAGGCCCAGCCAGTGGATCCAGGGCTGATCGAAGAAGGGATGACTGACATGCATGCCGAGCAGGATCAGCGCCACACCCAGCCCCAGGGCCAGGCGTGGCCGTGCGACCAGTGGCAACGCCAGCAGGCTGGCCACGGCAATGAAGTGCAGAATGCC
>RFHG01000179.1 GCA_003696465.1 Gammaproteobacteria bacterium
GATGCCATCAAGTTCGCCGATCGCGTCGTGAGCGACTTCCTCATGCACTTCTCCGGCCAGTGGAAACGGGCGGTCAGCCAGGGCCGCACCCGCGAGGTCCACGCCCTGGTGCGCCTGGTCAAGGCCGCCAATGACCCCGCCCTGTCGGGGCTGAGACTGGTGCCCCGGGGCGGTACCGTGGAGGAGGGCGAAGTGGTGCTCAATGCCCGTAATCTGGTCATGGAGCAGGTCAACCGTGCCGAGCTTGCCCAAAACCTGTCGCAAAAGCCTCCCGCCGGTGGCATCGAACTGCGCGATGGCGAAGAGGTCGTTCGCGGCTACATCGACCCCGAGCGGCTGCACCGCTTTACCGGCATGCGCCCCGCACTTACGGCCGAGGAGTTCGACGCCCTGTTTACCGCCCGAGAAGGGCAGGTGGTGCGTGCCCGGGCCGAACTGCTCGTGGGCCGGGTCGACAGCCCGGTGATGCGCGAACTCTACCTCGACAACCCCGGCGACTCCGCCTCCGCCCGCCTGGCGGCCAGGGCCCTGCGCGCGGGAGAGAAGGGCCTGCCGGCGCTGGTGTTTGTGGTGGAACTGTTCAATCTGGTGAGTGTTTCGCAGAAAAACAAAAAAGACAGGTCGAACAAGAATATTGCGACCCTTGTGCTAACTGCATTTGCAGCGCTCCACGCGGGTGTCCAGGCCGAAGTCAAACTGCGCAGCCCTGAAGTGGTTGGCGATGCAATGGAGCGAAGGTTCCAGCGCCTGGGCGGACTGGTCGATCGGCTGGCCAAGGCCGACTATTACAAAAGCCGGTTCGGGAGTGCCGGCAAGTTCTTGATTGAAGGTAACCTAAAGTTCGGGAAATTCAGGATCCAATTCCTGGGGGCACTGGGTGCTGGCCTCACCTTTGCCACCGCCGCCATAGCCATCTGGAACCTCATCGAGTTTGCCGATGCCGATGACTTCGATGCCGCCGTCTTCTCTGGCGTGGAGGCCTTTGCCCTTGTTGGCCTGAGTGGCGCACTGCTGTACGAGGCAGGCGCCACCTTCCTGGGCCTGGGGCCGGTGGGCTGGGCCTTCCTTGCTCTGTCCATCCTGGCCGCCGTGATCGTGTATCTGGTCACCGACACGCCCTTGGAAAAATGGGCCAAGCACGGGCCATACGCCCTGGAGGCCGAGGATCGCAACACCCATGCCTATGCCGATGCCACGCCGCAAGAGACCTACATGGCGCTACTCAGCCTGCTCATGAGCCCGAGCCTGGTCATCCAGCGTGGCCAGGATGGCCACGGGAAGCTGGCCGTGGTGGATGTACACACCCCCGGCTTTGCACCCGGCAAGGACATGTTGCATGTCCACGTCACCCTTGAACCCCTGTGGGCCAATGCCCGGGGCCAGAGCATACGTTCACTCGGCCCGCAGCAGCCGGCCACGCCCCTGTCCATTGCCGAATTGAAGGATGAAAAGACCGGCACCCTCATCGGCTATCGCTACACCTACCGCCTGCTCGATGCCCCGCGCACCCGTGTCCGGGCCTGCGTACAGCGCGTCGTGGAGGGCAATATCAGCCTGCCGGCCCCGTCACCCGGCCAGACGAGCACGGAGCTTGCCGGGGCCATACCTCAGGAGGTCCAGGGCTGGGCCTGTGCCGAACCAGTGAGGATACGCCCATGAGCAGCACCTGGCAGGACGACCCCTGGGGCGGCTACTACGCTCCCACCGCCTACGACTCCCGCCGCGACGGGCTGCCGCCCGACCCGCGCACCAGTGAAGGGGGCGACACCCTCCTGGGCCGCTCGGTGCGCAAGTTTGCCCTGTCAGGTCGGGGCGTGCAGTGCAGGGAATACCTGGCCAATGCCCAGCTCGGAATATTCGATCTACTTGCCCGGGAAGATGATCCCGACGTAAAGCAACAAGTTGATGAATGGGGGGGGGATACCTTGACATGGTCTTCCCTGAAAAACCCAGCCGTAGCAATGGAAACGTTTTCCCATGTCATGCTTTTCTTCGCGATTGCCTCGATATTTCCACTGAGCATTCTTGCGGTAATCGCCGTGCTCGAAGAGGATCCCCATCCGGTACTGTTTGGACTGGAACTGGCGTTTGGGTGTTTTGTGTTGTACAAGCTTGCTCGTCTGGCCTTGGATCGTGGTTGGGTCAAGGACAAGAACGATACGGTCTTCAATCGTCGCACGGGCATGATGACGCTGACCAGGAAGGGCAAGCGTCATGAAATCCCCTTCGTGGAGCTCGAGGCGGGCATGCGGCATGTGCTCCAGCCTCCGAGCCTCATGCGCTATCACCTGTTTCTCTACCACCGGCCTACAGGGATGTTTGCCCAGCATCCGTCTGGCAACGAACACCCCTACCAGGTCGAGGTGGAATGGGAATACATGCAGCAGTTCATGGACATCTCGCGCCCGCTGCCGGATGTGCCCATGTTCGAGCCGGTGCGGCACAAGGACCCGGTCACGGCCGAGCACGACCGGCGTACCGGTCGGCCCGAGCGTTACTGGCGGGATATGGACTATGAAGAGGCAAGAGCCATGCAGGACAAGTCCCGAAAGGCGGCCGAGACCTTCCCCTGGGGTCTGACGCGTGAGGAGGCCCTGAGCGTGGGCTGGCAGCCCTCGGGGTATGGGGAAGGTGTGGCAGACAAGGGGCAGCCCAAAGGCGAGGTGGCAGCAGAAAATGCCGGCAGCAGCGCATGATGCGACGCAAATGCCGGTGCTACGCGAACAGCTCGAATGGCGCCCCATACGGGGCAAGGATGGCATCACCCAGATCGGTGTTCGCTACCGCTATGCCTGGCCGGAGCTGGGCAGCGACGGTCGGCGCCGCATCAGCCGGTTCCGCGCCCGTGCCCGGCACATCACGGGCGATGGCCTCATCATACCCACCCTGCCGGGAGAAAAGCCCAGGGCCGAGAAAACACGGGAGATAGATCCTGAAGAGCCGGGTTGGGTCTATGCCCAGAAGGGGATGGTGCAATGAGCCTTGATCTTGAGCCCATGCAATATCAGCCGACGGCCTACGACAGCACCCGCCCCCGGAATCTGCCGCCTGCAGACGAGATGCTGGTAAGGAAACAGGAATCACTCCGGCGATGGCCAGTCAAGGGAAGAGGTATCCAGTGCAGGGAGTTTCTGCCCAATCGGAATTCCAGTCTCCTCGTCATGGATGTTAAGGAGATCACGGAAGAAGGGATAATGAAAATCTATCGAGAAGACATAGGAGATGGGATCGTCCAGGAATGGGGCTCCCTACTCAATCCCGTCCTGATTATTGATGTGCTTTGGAAGTTCCTCGCCGCATTTTCGGTTGCTGGTGTGGTGATGTCTGTAGTTCTGGGGTTCCAGGTAGGATTCTACAAATTTTTTTCGCAATCTATAGCCTGGATCATTTATCCAGCACTCATAGCCGCCCTTGGCAGGACCTCCATCAAGCGCGGCTGGATCAAGAGCCGCAACAACACCCGCTTTGAGCGGGCCACCGGGATGGTGGAGTTCACCGCGAACTGGAAGCGGGTGCGCCTGCCGTTTGACGAGTTCGATGCCTACATCTCGGAAGGGGTGGGCCGCAACGGGATAGCGCATTACTACCTGAGGCTCATCCATCGTTACAGCGAGTATGTGGTCACCAACCCCTATTACCGCTATGAGCCCTGGGATGTGGAACAGGAATGGGAAGAACTCCAGCAGTTCATGGA
>RFHG01000180.1 GCA_003696465.1 Gammaproteobacteria bacterium
AGCGACTGGCCGGCCTGTCTGCGACCACCCCGGCCAGCGCCGCGCCCGGCGAAGGGCTGTACAGCCCGGAGATGACCCGGCGTACCTATGAACGGCTGCACGAGATCGCCGCCTGGCTGCTCGAGGCCGGCCTGCCGGTGATCATCGACGCCACTTTCCTCAAGCGTGCGCAGCGTGACCGCTTCCGCGACCTGCCCGCTGCCCCGCTCATCCTGCGCGTGGAAGCAGACCGCGAGACCCTCCGCCGGCATGTCGAGCAACGCGCCCGCGCCGGCAACGACCCCTCCGATGCCGACCTGGCGGTACTCGAAAGGCAGCTGGAGAGCGAGGAGCCCCCCGCGGAAGACGAGCCCTGCCAGCGCATGCGCTGGGATGAATCGCTGCCGGAGGCCCTGTTTTCCTCGCCCTGAGCGCGTGCTAACCTCATGGAATCGAGACCACAAAGCTGCCAAGGAGCCGACATGCGCCCACAACGCCTTCTGACCACAGCCGCCCTGCTCGCCACGCTTTCCTTCGGCACGGCAGCGCAGGCCGACGCCACGCTGACCTTCAGCGACAGCCGCAGTCCGCAGCAGACGAGCTTTCTCATCCATGACGGCCGCATCCTGATGCAGGGTCAGGGGCGCGACGGCTCCAAGTTCTCCTCCATCTACGACAGCGGTCGGAAACAGTTCATCATGATCGACCATGCCCGCAAGCGCTACTACACCATGGACGAACAGACCGTGGAAAAGCAGATGGAAATGATGGACCGGGCGCGGCAGATGATGAAGCAGCAGCTGGAGGCCCAGCTCAAGGACATGCCACCCGAGCAGCGCAAGATGATGGAACAGCGCATGCAGGCCATGTTTGCCAAACCGGAACCCGCTCCCGCACCCAGGGTCGAAGTGAAGGATACGGGCGAACGCCGCGATGCCAACGGCATTCCTTGCCGCGTCTTCCGGATCATCGCCGATGGCAAACCCGAGCGCGAGACCTGCGTGGCCAAGCCCCGTGACCTGGGCCTGTCGGACGCCGACTACCGGGCACTGCGCAGCATGTTCGATTACATGAGCCGCATGGCCGACCGCTTCGCGAGCCGGATGGGCGGCATGCACCGCCAGAACACGGCCGAGCTGATGTCCCATATCGACGGGATCCCGGTCTCCATGAAGCACCTCACCAAGGGCTACGAGTCGCGGCTCGAAGGCCTGTCCACCGATGCACTCGACCCGAGCCTGTTCCAGGTTCCGCCCGGGTTCCAGAAGGTAGACCCGCTTGCCGAGATGGAACGGAACATGCCGAAGGGCGCGGCCCACTGACGGAGTCATGAGCATGTATCGCAGGCTGCAGTGTCCGATCCTGTGCATCGTGGCCCTGCTGCTTGCCGCCTGCTCCACCACAGGGCCTGCACCGGGCCCTGAAACCAGTTCGCTGCGCCAGGAGATCGTCAGCATTGCCCGCGCGCAGATCGGCAAACCCTACCGCTATGGCGGTCGCAGTCCTCGCCAGGGTTTCGACTGCAGCGGACTGGTGCAGTACGCGCATCGACAGGCCGGGCTGGAGATCCCCAGGACAGCACGTGAACAACTGGGCCATGGACGCCCGGTCTCGTCACGGCACATCAGGCCGGGTGACCTGCTGTTCTTCTCCGTGACCGGCAAGCCGGACCATGTCGCCCTCTATCTGGGCGATGGCGTCTTCGTCCACGCCCCCTCAAGCGGCAAGAAGGTGAGCACGGAACGGCTCGACAATCCCTGGTGGCGGCGCCGCCTGGTGGCCGTACGCAGCTTTATCCGGCCATGAGCATCCGCCGCCACCTGGTCGGCAGGGCCCTGCGAAACCGCCTCCTCGATTTGCCGCAAGGTCCGCGCGAATGGGTCTTCACCGGCGCCGAGTCGCTGACCCGCGCACTGCAGGAAAGCGGCTTCCAGCCTGCCGCCGAGGATCAACCCCGGCTGGCCCGACGCGGCAGGATCGAACAGGGTCGCCTGTATCTGGAAACCGGCCCCGAAGTCCGCATCGAGGATGAACTCGCACTGGCCCCACTGACCATCGACGCACTGGCCGAGGATGAAAGCGGCCGGCTGATCGACCCCCATGGCGGGCGCGAACACCTGGACGAAGGCCTGCTGAGGCATCCCTCGCCCCTCTTTGGCCACGACATCCTCAACCTCCTGCGCGTTGCCCTCGCCGGGGCCGAACTTCGCCAGTGGGGCTTTCGCCTCGCCCATGGCACCCACGGCCTGATGAAGCGTATGGCA
>RFHG01000181.1 GCA_003696465.1 Gammaproteobacteria bacterium
AAATCGTGCCCGGAGACGGGAACCTGCAAAGCAGGCGCGTTCCTGGCCGCGTTTTCTTTGGTTCGTTTCTTTTGCGCGTGCAAAAGAAATGAACTCGTGACCGCGCAGCGGGTACGAAACAAGCGGCAGTCGGTTCCTGCAGTGAAATTGAATGATGACACTCATCTGACTATGTTTTGCACACTCGCTTACGCGAGCGCGCCCCACTTTCTTTGCTTGCCCAAAGAAAGTGGGCAAAGAAAGGGCACCCCAGACCCGTGCCCGGTGCGCGGGTACCCGTCCGCGGACGCAGGAGCGCGGGCCAAGGGGATTGGGGGTGCCAGCCTTCAGCCCCCACGGTTTCTGGCTGCCTCCCGAGACACCTAGGCGTGAACCCGGGCAGCCCTGTGCCTTGGAACGCCCCGGCTCCGACCCTCATTGAGAAAACCCAACGAAATTATTAGAAAAGAGTGTACTCACGCCCATCCCGACAACGCCATGTGGACTATGCTCCATGCACATCAGACAAAACAAAAACGGAGGCACATCATGAACGGCAAGCTCAACATCGTGTTTGGCAGCCTGTACCTGGTGTTCACCGCTGCCCTTGGCCCCTACATGGTGACCCGTGTCCTGCCGCAGGTCGACGAGGCCGCCGGTGCGCGGCAGGAGGCGCTGTCGAAGCTTCAGCTCGCCGCCCAGAGCGAATACGAAAACCAGGAAACACTGGAACCCATGAGTGATGGCGAGATCGCGCGCATGACGGCCGATGCCCTGCTGCGCCTCAACGCCTGGCTCAACAGCCGGGCGGTGGTGGATGGCATCAAGGGCGGGCCGCATGCGCATGGCAACCTGGAGGCCCTGCTGAATATCGTCGGTGGCATCGTGCTGCTGATGATGACGGCCCCGGCCTGGTACCGGACCCTCACCTCACTGGCCTTTCTGGGCGGCGCCCTGTTGCATTCCGGCGCCCTCTATCTGGGCACCCTGTTCGGCTACGGCTGGGCCTGGACGCTGCTCGGTACCGGCATCGGGCCGCTGCTGGTGCTGGCCTCGCTGGTACTGCTGGGCATCGGTGCCGCACTCTGGCTGCGGCCGGCGGGCACCTGAAGCACGCGCGCCTCGCCAAGCCCGCGCGGATCCGACGCCGCCTCGAGGCGGCCATCCGGCCGGCGGATGACGAGCTGCATGTTGCCCCAGGGGGTTTCCTGCGGGGCCAGCCGGTGGCCCATGGCCTGCAGACGCTTGCGCACCGCGGCAGAGAGGGCATTCGGCTCGAGCTGAATGGCATCCGGCAGGTACTGGTGATGGAAACGGGGCAAGGCAACGATGTCCGTGGCCGGCAGGCCATCGGCAAAACCGAGCACGCCCAGCAACACCATGGTGATGATGCGGCTGCCACCGGGCGTGCCGATGATGGACAACCCCTGCGGCCCCTCGACGAAGGTCGGTGTCATGCTCGAGAGCATGCGCTTGCCCGGGGCAATGGCATTGGCCTCGGCCCCCACCAGACCGTAGACATTCGGGGTACCCGGGCGGGCGGCAAAATCGTCCATCTCGTCGTTGAGCAGGACGCCGGTCCCCGGGGCCACGAACCCCGAGCCGAATGGGTAGTTGATCGACAGGGTCGCCGCCACCCGGTTGCCCTCGGCATCGATGATCGAGAAGTGGGTGGTGTCCTGACCGGCCCCATCCTGCGGCACCACCGGCGGCAGGGCACTGCTCGGCGTCGCCCGCTTCGGGTCGATACCGGCCGCAAGTCTGGCGGCATATGCCCGCGAGAGGAGGCGTTCGAGCGGCATCTCGACGAAATCGGGGTCGCCCAGGTACTGGGCCCGGTCGCGGTAGGCGCGCCGCATGGCCTCGACCAGCAGGTGTACGCGCGTGGCCTCGTCGACAGCAGACAGGTCGAAGTGCTCCAGCATGTGCAGCATCTCGATCAGTACCACGCCGCCCGACGAGGGCGGCGCCGCGCTGACGATCTTCAGCCCGCGGTAGGTACCACGCACCGGCGCGCGCTCGACCACCCGGTATTCCTCCAGGTCGCGGGCGCTCCAGATGCCACCGGCCTCGCGTACGCCTGCCACCAGCCAGCGCGCCAGCCGGCCACGATAGAAGTCCTCGGCCTCGCTGTCGGCGATGCGCTGCAGGGTGTCGGCGAGCTCCGGCTGGCGCAGGATCCAGCCGGCCTCGGGCACGCGGTTGTCCTCCAGGAAGATGCCGGCCGCATCCGGCGAGGCGCGCAGGACTTCCAGCCGCCAGCGGGCCATGCGCCGGTAATGCTCATCGACAGGGAAGCCCTGGCGGGCCAGGCGGATGGCCGGCTCCAGGCTGCGTGCCAGCGGCAATCGGCCGTAGTGACGTGCCAGATGCGCCAGTGCCGCCGGGATACCGGGGATGCCGGCCGCCAGCGGGCCGTTCAGCGACAGCCCCGGCACCACCTCGCCGTGTTCGTCCAGATACATGTCGCGGCGGGCGGCCAGAGGCGCGCGCTCGCGGGCATCGAGCATGACCTCGCGCCCGTCGGCGGCGCGATGCAGCAGATAGAACCCGCCCCCGCCCAGCCCCGAGCTGTACGGCTCCACCACGGCCAGCGCGGCGGTCACGGCCACTGCCGCATCGAAGGCATTGCCGCCGGCGCGCAGGACCTCCTCGCCGGCCGCCGTGGCCAGCGGATGCGCAGTGGCCAGGGCATGCCCCCCGACGGGGACCGCGGCAGCAGGCGGGATCCGGATGACCAGCAGGAGCAGAAACGCAAGGGCCCCCGTCAGGCGGGGGCCCTTGCCGAAACGCATGCGCATGAGGCTGCTCAGGCGCCGTGCAGTTTCTGGTACTTGGCGAGCAGCTGTTCCTCGGTCTCCTCGTGCTCCGGGTCCTTGGGGATGCAGTCCACCGGGCACACGGCAACGCACTGGGGCTCGTCGTAGAAGCCGACGCACTCGGTGCACAGGTCCGGATCGATCACGTAGATCTCGTCGCCGGGAGAAATGGCATCGTTGGGGCACTCGGGCTCGCAGACATCGCAGTTGATGCACTCGTCGGTAATCATCAGGGCCATGGTCGGTTGTCCCTCGGTTCCTGTTGGCTTGAAGAGGCGGGCATTATGCCAAAGCCGGCCGCCTCCCGTCTTGCGCTGGATCAATCGGGGCGCAGGGCCCGCTCCACCGCCGGATGCACGAAGTGTGAGACATCTCCCCCAAGCGCCGCAATTTCCCGCACCAGGCTGGAGGACACATAGGCATATTCCTCGGCCGGGGTGAGGAAGAGCGTCTCCAGTTCCGGGGCCAGGCGGCGGTTCATGCTGGC
>RFHG01000182.1 GCA_003696465.1 Gammaproteobacteria bacterium
GAATGAGACGCCGGAACTCGGCCTCGGGTTCCAGCCCGCGTTCGGCACAAAGGTGGCGAAACCAGCGGCTGCCAATGGCCACATGACCGATCTCTTCCTCCAGAATTATCTCAAGGCAGGCCACCGTCCGCGTATCACCGGCGTCGCGCAGGCGTTGCATCATGCCCGGCGTCACATCCAGTCCGCGAGCCTCCAGCACCCGGGGCACGAGGGCCATGCGCACCAGCGGGTCATGGTCGGTCTTGACCGCCATCTCCCACAGGCCATTGTGCGCGGGCCAGTCGCCATAATCCGCATCCAGCTCCTGCAGCCGCTTGCGCAGCATCAGAAAGTGCCGGGCCTCCTCGTCTGCCACGCGCAACCAGTCGCTCACAAAGTCATCGGGCAAATCGCGGAAGCGATATACCGCATCCAGCGCCAGATTGATGGCATTGAACTCGATATGCGTAATGGCATGGACCAGCACCGCACGTCCCTGCCGCGAGCCCAGCCGGCGCCTGGGTACCTCTTGCGGGGGAACCAGCTCGGGGGGTTCGGGGCGGCCCGGCACCTCGATACGCTGTACCGGCAAGGACTCGGCATCTGCCCGTGAGATCCGGCCGGCCTCCCAATCGCTTCGAAGGCGGGCGGCGAGGGCACACTTGGTTTCGGGCTCGCGGCACATCAGTGCCTCGTATACCCGGGCATAAAGGCATGCAGTGTTCATGACTTGAGCGCGATGAAGAGATCCATCACATTGGTTCCCGTTGGCCCCGTGTTGACCAGATCGCCACTGGCCGCCAGAAACCGGCCACTGTCGGCGGTCTGCAGGGCATGCAGCGGATCAAGACCTTCTGCCCTGCCACGGGCAATGGTAGCACCATCGACCAGCGCCCCGGCGTCCGAACTGCTGCCGTCGCCTCCGTCGGTAGCCGCAGCCAGCAGCAGGACATCATTGTGCCCCTCCAGCACCACCGCGGCAGACAATGCCAGGTGCTGACACCGTCCGCCCTGCCCCGGATGCTCCGGCAACTGCACGGTGGGCTCGCCATGCCACAGATGCAGGCCGGAAGGGGCCTCGTCACGCAGCCACTCGGCCATGCGCCGGCCGGCCTCGGCGGCGTCCCCCTGCACGAACTCGTGCCGATGAACGGTCAGCCCCTCTGCCCGGCCCAGCGCCTCCATGGCATCGAGGGCATGGCGTCCGCTGGCCACGATTCGATGCTCGGGCACAGGGCGCACCGGCTTCGGGCAGGTACGCCAGCCGGCCCGAAGCTGCGGAGGCAATGTGGCCGGATCGGGATCCGGCGGCTCCGGCCACGGATGAAACGGCCCCGACCCAATCAATCGGGGATCGTCCCCGGGCACGTCGGAAATCAGCAACACGCGTACCTGCATGCCCTTGGGCACGCTGCCCAGCAGACCCCCGGCCTTGATGCAGGACAACGCGGCCCGAAAGCGGTTCATCTCGCCAATGGGCATGCCGGAACCCAGCAGCCAGCGGTTGAGGGCCTGAAGCGTGGACAAATCCACGCCCTCCGGCAGATGCTCGACGAGCGCGGAAGTGCCGCCCGAGAGCAGCACCAGCAGCTCCGGCTCGCGCCGCTGCATGAGCCAGTCGCGCACCCGGGCTCCTGCCCGAAGGCTGGACGGGTCGGGCACCGGGTGCGCACTTTCGATCACCTCGACACCGTCCGGCGCATCCCCTGCATGGCCGAAACGGGTGACCAGCAGCATGGAGGCCACCCGCGTTCCCAGCCGGGCAAGGGCGCCCCTTGCCATGGCCGTGGCCGCCTTGCCCAGGCCGAGCACGGCAACGGGCGCCTCCCCCGTGGGCGCCAGCGCGCGCTGCACTGCCTCATCGCCGCGCACGGCATCCAGCCCCGCGGCATAGAGCCGCATCAGCAGGCTGCGGCGGAGATCCTCAGAGGGCATCCAGACCCCGGGCAAGATCTGCCTTCAGATCCTCGACGGACTCGAGCCCCACCGAGAGGCGCAACAGGCCATCGCCAATACCTGCCTCGGCGCGTTCCTCGGGCGTGAGCCGCCCATGGGTGGTGGTCGCCGGGTGGGTGATAGTGCTCTTGGCATCGCCCAGATTGGCGGTGATGGAAAATACCTGCGTGCTGTCCACCACCTTCCAGGCGGCCTCGCGACCGCCCTTCACGTCGAAGGCCACGATGCCGCTGCCGGCCTTCATCTGGCGCCGTGCAAGCTCGTGCTGCGGATGCGATTCCAGCCAGGGGTGATAGACCCGCTCCACGGCCGGATGGGCTTCCAGCCACTGGGCCAGGGCAAGGGCGTGTGCACTGTGCGCCTGCATGCGCAGCGAGAGCGTCTCCAGCCCCTTGAGAAACACCCAGGCATTGAACGGGCTCATCGAGGGCCCGGCAGTGCGCAGAAAGCCGAACACATCCTTGCCTACCCGCTCGGCATCGCCCACCACGGCCCCGCCCACACAACGGCCCTGTCCGTCGAGATACTTGGTGGCCGAATGGATGACGATATCCGCCCCCAGCGCCAGCGGCTGCTGCAGGGCCGGCGTACAGAAGCAGTTGTCCACCACCAGCAGGGCATCATGGTCGTGCGCAATGCGGGACAGCTCGGCAATATCCACCAGATCGCTCAGCGGGTTGGAGGGTGTCTCCAGAAACAGCAGACGCGTCTCCGGGCGCAGGGCCGCCTGCCAGCCATCGAGATCGGTCAGGGCCACGAAATCGACCTCAACACCGAACCGGGCCAGATAGTTCTGCAACAGC
>RFHG01000020.1 GCA_003696465.1 Gammaproteobacteria bacterium
ACCGGCGAGGTGTGGTTCCTGATGGACGATTCGCGGCCGGTGAAGCCGATGATCTTCCAGACCCGCAAGCCGTACACCTTCGTCTCGATGACGAATCCGGAGAGCGATGATGTGTTTATGCAGCGCATATTCAAGTACGGCGTCGAGGCCCGCTGCGCCGTCGGCTACGGCCTGCCGCAGCTGATCTACGCCAGCCGCGAGCCGCTGAACGCCACGAGTTACGCCGCCGCGCGTCTGGCGCTGGCCAGCCTCACCCGCCCGGACGGCAGCCCGCTGGGCATCCGCGGCACGACGCTGGTGGTTGGCGAGGGCAACTTCGAGGCCGCGAATGTGCTGCTGACCAACGACCGCGACACGAACGGCGCCACCAACACCTGGAAGAGCACCGCCAAGCTCGAGGTCGTCGAGTACCTGACCGGCAAGTAAGGACGGAGGCGGGGGTTCGCCCCCGCCCTTTCCGCTTGCGAACAAAATGAACAAGGAGAAATAAGATGGCAATCAAGGTGTTTGTGGAACCGAAGAATGGCCTGTGCCTGCCGAAGGTGGGCCACGTGAAGCACGGCGAGCAGACCGTGGATCTGACCGAGGCCGATCTGAAGGGCTGCGAGGGCGTGAAGATCGTCCGGGCCCAGGGCGGCGGCAAGGCCCAGGGCGCGCGCCCGCAGGGCGAGGACGAGCTGCTGGCGGAGATTCGCCGGGCCGTGGAGGCGCTGGACAAGGATGATCCGGAGGCCTGGACCAGCGGCGGCAAGCCGCAGGTGGCGGCCATCGAGGCCGTGCTGGGATACCAGATCTCGGCCGCCGAACGCGACAAGGCGCTGGCCTGAGTTGAGGGAAGGAAGGCGGGCCGCACGGCCCGCCGTTTTCGGAGCGAGGCATGTACGCGAGCAAACAGGAGATGATCGACCGTTTCGGCCAATCCGAACTGATACGGCTGACCGATCGCGCCACGCCGCCCGCCGGCGTCATCGACGACGCGGTGCTGAACGCGGCGCTGCTGGATGCCGACCAGGTCATCGATTCCTTTTTGCAGGTGCGGTACGCGCTGCCGCTGTCATCCGTGCCTTCGCTCCTGAAGCAGGTCGCTCGCGATCTGGCCCGCTATTTCCTCTACGACGACATGCCTCCCGAACATGTCGAGGCGCGATATCGCGATGCGATGAAAACGCTTGAGCGCATCGCGTCCGGTCAGCAGAAGCTGGGGCTGGACGAGGTCGGGAAGACAACCTCGGAGTCCAATCTGCCCGAGGTTTCCGGCCCCGTTCGGGTCTTCGGGCGCGACGCGATGAAGGAGTTCTGACGTGGCCGTGATCGCGCAGGTCGAGGATGCGATCATCGAGGTGCTGACGTCGGTGCTGGGAAACCATGTCCGTGGCATCGAGACGCTGTCCGGGCCCTGGACCCTGGGCGCGCTGAAGCGGGCGCTGCAGTTCGCGCCCTGCGTCCGCGTGGCGTTTCTCGGAGGCCGGGCGTCCCGCCATGAAGATGCGGCGATCGATGCGCGCTTCGGCGTGTATTTCGTGGCCGGCCAGGGCGGGCAATCCGGGCGCGGCGTGGCCGGCGTGATCGGCCTGTACGACATGCTGGAGATTGCCCTGCCGGCGCTGAACGAGCTGACGGTGCCAGGCATCGGCTCGTTGTTTCTGGTTGAAACCGGGCAGCAGTTCGCCGAACAGACGCTGCATCTCGGCGGAGCCGTTTACGGCGCCACGTTCGAGTTGCCGAACCTGGTGCTGCCGTCGATCGATAGCTCGGCGGCATTGAATGACTTCGTCACATTCCACGCCGATTCCGACATCACCGGCGACGGCGCGCCGGAAATCACAACCGAGGAGGTGCTGCCGCAATGAACGATACAATCAGGATCAAGCCCGCGCCGGGGCTGCGTGTACGGGACCCCCAGACACGCCGGTTGCTCGCCGAAAAGGGCGAGGTGAAACCCAGGGATGGCTACTGGATGCGACGACTGGCCTGTGGCGATGTGGTTGAAGTTAAGAACGGAGGCAAGAAATGACAGCGATCAGCTT
The DNA here is from genome assembly GCA_003696465.1 of Gammaproteobacteria bacterium. Taxonomy (GTDB): domain Bacteria; phylum Pseudomonadota; class Gammaproteobacteria; order J044; family J044; genus J044. The sequence goes on from RFHG01000020.1 coordinate 2,028, forward strand.
TTCCCAGATCCCGGCGAGCCTGAGGCTGCCGGGCACCTATCTCGAGTTCGATGCGAGTCTCGCGGGGCTGGCGCAGGCCAGCTTCAAGCGCCTGATCATCGGCCAGCGCCTGGCATCCGGCACCGTGGCCGCGAACGTGCCGACGCGCGTGACCAGCGTGGCCCAGGCCGAGGAGTATTTCGGGCGGGGATCGATGCTGGCCTCGATGCTCGCGCATGTGATGGCCATCGATCCCTGGACGGAGACCTGGGCCATCGCGCTGGATGACAATGGCGCGGGCACGGCGGCCACCGGCACGATCACCGGCACCGGCCCGGTCGCCAGGTCGGGCACCTTGAATATGTATATCGGCGGCCGCCGCGTGCAGGTGCCCGTGGCCTCCGGCGACACGGCAACGGTCGTCGCAGCGGCCATCGTGTCGGCGGTCAACGCGGACACGTCGCTACCGGTGACGGCCAGCTCGACGTCCGGCACGGTGACCCTGACCGCGCGTCACGCTGGCGAGTGTGGCAACGACATCGATATCCGGCTGAATTATTACGGCGAGACAACGCCGGACGGCCTGTCGCTGGCGATCACACCGATGTCGGGGGGCACCGGCAATCCGGACATCAGCACGGCCATCGCCGCGATGGGCAGCGACTGGTATCGCTGGATCGCGATGCCGTACACGGACGCAGCCAACCTCTCCGCGCTGGAAGCCGAGCTGGATTCGCGATACGGCGCCATGCAGCAGATCGGCGGTCGTGCCTTTGCGGCCATCGCCGGCAGCCATGCGACTGTGACGACCTGGGGCAACGGTCGCAACAGCCCGCATGTTTCGGTGCTTGCCACACAGGGCAGTCCGACTCAACCATGCGAGATTTCGGCAATCTACTGTGCCGTGGCCAGCCAGGCGCTGGCCATCGATCCGGCCCGGCCGCTGCAGACCCTGCCGCTGACCGGCATGCTGGCTCCGTCGATCGTCGACCGCTGGAGCGACACCGAGCGCAACCTGGCGCTGTTCGATGGCATCAGCACCTACAAGGTCGGGCCGGACGGCGCCTGCCGCATCGAGGCGGCCATCACGCAGTACCAGGTCAACCAGGCCGGCGTGGACGATACGGCCTACCTCTACGTCAACACGCCGGAGACCCTGGAGCTGCATCGCTACAACGTGCGTTCCGAGATCGGCCTGCGTTATCCGCGCCACAAGCTGGCCGGCGATGCCCAGCCCGTGTCAGCCGGCCAGGCCATTGTGCGGCCGAAGGACATCCGCGCCACGATGCTGGCGGTCTACAAGCGAGAGATCGAGCAGGGGCTGATGGAGGACTTCGAGGGCTACAAGGCCTCGCTGTTCGTCGAAATCGATCCGGCCAATCCGACCAGGGTGAACGTGGTGGATCAGCCGAACCTGGTCAACCAGCTGCGGGTCTTCGCGAATCTGGTCCAATTCAGGATTTAAGGAGTAAGCCATGAGCAATCAGGTACAGGGACGAATCACGATTAGCACGGCGAGCCTGGGCGTGATCCGATCGATGCCGGGCGCAACGCTGGATCTCGGTGGTGTCAAGCGCGAGCCGGTCGAGGATGATCAGGGCACGGCAGGCTACAAGGAAACACCGTCCACCCCGAAGATCGAGGCGACCTTCGTCAAGAAGGGCGGCGTATCGGCACGGGCCATTGGGGATATCAGCAACGAGGATATCTCGTTCGAGGGCGACGACGGTAGTCACTATGTGCTGCGCGAGGCCTGGTGCAGCGAGCCGCCGCAGCTCTCGGCCGGCGAGATCAAGGTGACCTTCGCCGGTATCCGGTGTGACGAGGTGACGGCGTGAGCATCACGGTGCGGCTTGCCAAGGGGCTCGTCGTCGACGGCGAGCCGCAGCGCGAGGCTGTTCTGAAGCCCCTGAGCGCGCGGGACATCATCGAGGCCGGTCAGGCGGCTGAGCGGCTGGTCTATGGGGAGGACGGGCCGGTGTTGCTGGTCAGCCCGTCGCGCATGGGCGCTGAGCTTCTGGCCCGGCAGATCGAGCGCATCGGCAGCGTGCCAGGCCCGATCAGCCTGGGCATGTTCGACAAGCTCAGCAGCGAGGATCTGGCCTTGCTGCAGGCCGCCGCCGGCGATCTGGATCAGGCCGTGGCCAGCGAGGTGGCCGCGCGGGGGCGAGACCGTCCCGCTGGCGCGGGCGCTGACTGATCTCGTGCCGATGGTCTCGGCCAGGCTGCACTGGACGAGATCCGAGGTTGAGAGCCTGCCGCTTGGCAGGCTGATGACACTGATCGCGGAGCTGACCCGGGAACCATGAGTGGCATGAAGACATCTATTATCATCGATCTGGCGGGCAACCTCGAGGCTCGGGCTCGCCGCTATTCGCGGGCCATCCACCGCATGAGCGGTCAGGCGCGGCGGGATCTGGGCCTGATGGCCGGCGCCGCCGATCGCGTCGGCCGCGGCATCGATCGGCTTGGCAACCGCTATTCGCTCGCCGGCCTGGGAGCCGGCGCGGTACTGGCCGGCCGTCAGGTGATGGATCTCCAGCGCCGGTTCACTCGCCTGGGCATCCAGGCCAACCGCTCGCGCGCTGTCATGGAGATGCTCAAGCGGGAGATTTTCGAGGCCGCGATGGCCCCCGATATCCGCATCGATCCGCAGGCGATCACCACCGCCGTGGCCGAGATCGTCGAGAAAACGGGAGATCTCGATTTCGCCCGCGAAAACATCCGCAACATCGGCTTGGCACTCCAGGCCACCGGCGCCGACGGCCAGGCCATCGGCGGCATCTTCGCCGAAATGGAGAAGATGGGCCTCAAAGGGTCAATAACCGTGCTCAGGGTACTCGACACGCTCAACGAGCAGGGAAAGATGGGTGCCTTCACGCTGCAGAATCTCGCCGCGCTCGGGCCGCGCGTCTTCTCGGCCTACAACAGCGTGGTCAAGGGTGCACGAAGCGGCGAGCAGGTCGTCCGCGAGATGGGCGCGGCCTTGCAGGTGATCCGCATGGGCACGGGCTCGTCCGAGCAGGCGGCCACGGCCTTCGAACGGCTTCTGGCCGAGCTGACGAACGTGGACAAGCTCAAGATGCTCCGGGCCGGAGGCATCCAGGTGTTCGATCCGAAGGCGGCCGCGCGCGGCATCGAGGCCATTCGGCCGATCAACGAGCTGCTGTTGGAAATTATGGAGAAAACCAAGGGCCGCCGCACCATCCTCGGCCAGATCTTCGGGGATGAGGCGATTCGCGCCTTCAATGCGCTGAATGCCGAGCGCATGCGGCGCTTCATGGCCGTGCAGGCCGACGGATCGGCCACGGTGCGTGATTCGGCACGCGCCGCGCGCGATGCCGCGGCGGCGATGACCAATCTGCACACTGCCTGGCAGCGCTTCGCCGATGCCAAGCTGGCCGGACCGATCCAGGCGCTCGCCGATGCCCTGAACAGGCTTGGGGCGAGCAATGCCATCGAGGCGACTGCCAGCCTGGCGGGTGCGGCCGGCGCGGCCTGGCTGGGCCGCAAGGCCTACAAGGGCGGCAAGGCCGGTACAGGCGCGCTGGTGCGCTACGGTACCGGTGCGGCCCGGCGCACGGCTGGCGGCGCGCTGGCCCGCCTCGGCGCACGCGCGCTGGGCATGGCCAATCCGGTGCTGGCTGTAGGCTCGGTCGGGCTGACGGCCGTCGAAATCGGCTCCGCCTTCGAAAAGGCCTTCATCGGCGGGCGCATCGGGGAATGGTTATACGATGTGACCCACTCGAAGGTGGATGTGAATATCCGTCTGGATCAGGACGGTCGCCCGCGCGTCCGCTCGGTGCGGACACAGGGGCTGGCTGGCGAGGCCAGCGTTGATCACGGGCCGATGATGGTGGGCAACGGATGAGCTGGCGGGACAACATGCGCCGGGGCTCGATCCGGGGAGTGCCGTTCTCCGTCCAGACGCAGGAGCTGGAGGGCGGTCGCCGCGTCGCCCGGCATGAGTATCCGGGCCGGGACAAGCCCTGGGCCGAGGATCTGGGACGCCGGGCGCGCACGCAGACGCTGGAGATCTTCGTGCTCGGCCCGGACTACATGGCCGCCCGGGACGCGCTGCTCGCCGCGCTTGAACAACCCGGACCAGCCGATCTCGTGCATCCGTGGCTGGGCGCGATGACGATCCAGATCGAGAGTTATCGCTTGCGCGAGAGCACCCGCGACGGCGGCATGGCCAGCTTCACCCTGATCTTCACCGAGGCCGGCGCGCGGCAATACCCGGCTGCATCGCGCGACACGCAGAGTCTGGTGCGATCGTCCGCCGATGCGCTGGACGCGGCCAACGCTGCGGATTTCACCGCACGCTGGCAGACAGACGGTCAGCCTGGGTTCGTGGTCGAGGATGCGGCGGGCCTGATCTCGCGCGCCGCGGATGCCGTGCGCGCGCTGGCCGGGCGCTGGCCGGGCGTGCCGACGGCGTTGACCTCCCTGTATTCGCGGATCACCGATCTGCAGGGGGCGGCCAACGAGCTGGCGCGATCACCGGCCGATACGGCGAACGGCATCATCGACATTGTCAATGGACTGGCCGAGATATTTGATGATCCTCTGCCGGCGCTGGAGCTGTACGGCGAGCTGCATGCCTTTGGCGACGATGTGCCGGTCGTCGGTGGTGCCACGCCGGCGCGCATGGTCCAGGCGTCCAACCAGCAGGCGCTGACGGATCTCGTGCGCGTCTCATCAGTAGCCGCGGAAGCCCGCGCCGCCACGACCGTCGGATTCGAGACATCCGGCCAGGCACTCGCCGAGCGCGACCGCATCGCCGAGCGGGTGGCTGCGCTGGCGGCCGGTGCGGCCGACCCCGTGCGCGATGCCCTGCTCGATCTGCATGTGGCCGCGCGCATGGATCTGGCCGAGCGTGCCGCCGCTCTGCCTCGACTCGCCACCTTTACACCGGCGGAGACCATGCCGTCCCTGGTTCTGGCACACGAAATCTATGGCGATGCCCGGCGCGAGCCGGAGCTGAGCGCGCGCAATCGCTTCCGCCATCCCGGCTTCGTGCCGGGGGGTGAACCGGTGGAGTACCTGTCATGATCGAAATCCGGGTGAACGGCCGCCGATTCAGTGGCTGGACAGGCGTGCGCGTCAGCCGCACGATCGAACGCCTGTCCGGCGCGTTCGAACTGAGCATGACCAGCCGTGATCCGGTTGATGTGCCGATCGCCGCCGGGGATCTGTGTCAGATCCTGATCGATGGCCAGCAGCTTCTGGCCGGCGCGGTGGACGATCGCGTCGTGCGCTACGATGCCGGCGAACACACGGTCGCCATTGCTGGCCGCGATGCGACGGCGGATCTGGTGGACTGTTCTGCCGAGACCCGCCAGTTCCGGAATCTCGGGCTTGATGCGATCGCCCGGGAGATTTGCAAGCCCTTTTCCATCCAGGTGCTGGTCGATGCCGATGTAGGCAAGCCGTTCGCGTCGGTGCAGCCGGAGCCGGGCCAGACCTGCCATGAGTTTCTGGCCACGCTGGCGGCGCATCGCGGCGTGCTGCTGGCTGCCGATGACCTCGGCAACCTGCGCATCACGCGCCCGGGCCGCACTCGTTCCCCGGGCACCATCGAGTTCGGGGGCAACGTGCTGGCCTGCAACACATCCATTTCGATGCGAGACAGGTTCAGCGAATACACGGCCCTGCACCAGGGGGTGCAATCGGATGCCTTCAACGGCACGGTCGCAACCCAGGCCAGTGGCCGGGCAAAGGATCCGGTCGTGCCGCGCCCGCGCCCCCTGACGGTGCTGGCGGAGGATGGCCAGGATCTGGCTGCGCGCGCGGCCAACGAACGCAATGTACGCGCCGGCCGGGGTGAGCGCACGACCTATACGGTGTCGGGGTGGCATGCGGCTGCTGACGCGCTCTGGCAGCCGAACACCATCGTGGCTGTGACCGATCCACATCAGCACCCGCCGCTGCATCGGGTTGACCGGCTGATTGCATCCGTCACCTATCTTTTCGACGAGGATGGCACCCGCACGGACCTCGACGTGATGCCGCCAGGTGCCTTCGATCTGCTGGCCGTGCCGGAACCGGCTGGGGTGGCATGGTGATGCGGACGATCGAGCGCGCGCTTGCGCCGCTGCGCCGACGGTTGCGGCTGCTTGTCACCCGGGGAGTGATCCGGCGCGTGGATGACGCTGCCGGCCTTCAGCGCGTGCAGCTGACGGCGCTGGCCGGCGAGACGCTGGATGGGGTGGAACGCATCCAGACCTACGGCCTGACCTCGTTTCCGCATCCACAAGCCGATTGCGTCATCCTGAATGTGGGCGCCAGTCGGTCGCACCCGATCATCATCGCGGCCGACGACCGTCGCTACCGGCTGCACCTGCAGGCCGGCGAGGTGGCGCTGTACGACGACCTCGGCCAGGTGGTGCGGCTCGGCCGAGGAGGTATCGTCATCGAGGCACCCCAGGGCCTGACGATCAATGGTGACGCCGTGATCAACGGCGTCCTGAGCAACAATGGGGTTAACCTGACAACCCACAGGCATGCCGGCGTGCAGACCGGTGGCGGCGTGACGGCGGGTCCGCAATGAGCGATATCGCGCTGATCCGCAATGCCGACGGCCTCTGGGATATCGGCCTGGAGGCGCCATCGGTGCACATCCCTCGGCCGATCTCGGTGCCGGGATCGGCCGGCGGCTCCAACGATCTGCCTCCGGCCACATGGCGGCAGGCGGCCGACTGGGTTCCCTATGTCGGCACGGCCTCGGTGGTGAACGATGCGACTGGCATCGACGGCCAGAGCAACGGCGCCGTCACGATCACTGACACCGCGACCAACAGTCGGTCGGCGCTGAGGTTGTCCGGCGTGCAGATCGGTCCTGGTTGCCATGTGGCGACAATCGCAGTGGCCAAAAATCAGTCTCTCATCCCTGGAATGCGTGTGTTGCTGTCCGGGGGGGTGCAACAGATCTACGACGTGTTCCTCGATACCGGCTCCGGGGCCATCAGCGCCGACTCCGCGTCGGCTACGGTCGAGGATATTGGCGGCTGGTGGCTGGTGAGTGTCGCCGTGGATAACAGCGGCGGCAACACAATGCTTTATCTCGGCCTGTATCCGTCAGCCAGGTCAACATTGAATGGTACAAACCAGGCGTCACTGACCGGCTCCTGCACAGTGGACTGGCCGATGGTGAATGTCGGGCAGGCCACTCGCTCCAGGCTGATTGCGGCCGGAATGAGCGAGCCGGGCTATCCGTTCGTTGCCGGTGCCGGCCAGTCCGGCGGCGCGCTGGTTGTTGGCGGTCTGGCCGAGTCATCCGTCGGCCTGCTGCTTGCCGGCCAGCACGTCTCGGTCGGTGGAAGCTTCTACACCCTGACCGCGGATGTGGATTCGGATCAGTTCGGCCGTGCTACCCTGGCGATTGCGCCGGACCTCCGGGCGGTGCCGGCGGATCGGACGCCTGTATCGTTTCTGTCCGATTCCATCGAATCCGGTGCCGCAGACCTGGGCGTCGATGCGGGACTGCACACGGCTGTGGTTCTGAGTCTGATCTGCGACGCCGCCGCCGAAGCTCCGGCCGGTTCGGAACGTCGGGGGTGGTGGGCCGACGCCTACGCCGAGGTCGACGGCGACCGCTTCGGCAGTCACGACTGGTTATTGCGGCGAGAAAAGCAGACGTCCGAGGTTCTTCTCAGGGCTGAGGATTCAGCACGCAAGGCGCTTGGATGGATGATCGAGGACGGTATCGCGAGCCGCGTGGACGTGGCTGCGGCCTGGTCCGACACCGGCGATCTCGAACGCAAAATCACCGTTGTCCGGCCGGATGCATCGCAGCTGGAGATTAGCATCGATAACGCCTGGAGGAACACCTGATGCCATACAATCGTCCCGATCTGCCAACACTTCTGGCCCGCATCAGGGCCGATATCGCGCAAGCCTTTCCAGGCGCGGATGCCACGCTGCGGCGCTCGGTCTTCGGGGCCCTGGCTGCGGCTCTGGCCGGCCTCGCGCATGGCCTGCACGGCCGGCTGGACTGGGAGGCCCTGCAGCTGATGCCCGACACGGCGGAATCCGACCGCCTCGATCGCTGGGCCTCGATCTGGGGGGTCACTCGTAAACCACCCGCTGCGGCTGCGGGCCTCGTGGACTGCACGGGAGACGACGGGGTCCTGATCCCCGCCGGCACGCTCTTCCAGCGTTCCGACGGCATCCAGTTTCTTAGCGAGGCCGATGCCATCATCTCCGGTGGCGTGGCATCCGTCAGCGTCAGCGCCGTTGATCCCGGCCTGGCCGGCAACACGGATGCCCTGGCTCATCTCACCCTGGTGAGTCCGATCGCCGGCGTGGACAGCCAGGCGCTGGTTGCGGCCGGCGGGCTTGGTGGTGGCGCGGATACCGAAACGGATGACGCGCTGCGTGCGCGCTTGCTGGCGCGCATCCAGGAACCGCCGCATGGTGGTGCGAGCTTCGATTATGTGTCCTGGGCGCTGGAGGTCTCCGGCGTCACCCGCGCCTGGTGCTATCCTCTGGAGCTGGGTCCCGGCACGGTGAGCGTGCGATTTATGATGGACGATGCCTATGCCGACGGAATCCCGCAGCCGGCGGATGTCGACGCCGTGCAGGCGCACATCGATGCCGTGCGCCCGGTGACCGCCAGCGTCACCGTCGCGGCGCCGGTGGCCGTGCCGCTTGATTTCACGATCCGGCTCGTGCCCAACGACGCCGCAACCCAGGCAGCCGTGCAGGCCGAGCTGAAGGATCTGATCCGGCGGGAGGCCGAGCCCGGCGGGACGCTGCTGCTCAGCCATATCCAGGAGGCGATCAGCATCGCCGCCGGCGAGACCGATCACACGCTCGTCACCCCGACGGCCGACGTGACGCATAACACCGGCGAGATCGCCACGATGGGGACGATCACATGGCAATGACCCGTGTGGATTACGCCCACCAGTTGCGTCAGCTGCTGCCGCCCAGCGAGGAACTGGATTTTCGCGATGGCTCCAATCTGTCGGCATTGCTTTCCGCGCTGGCCGGCGAGCCGGCGCTCATCGACGCGCTGATCGAGGCGCTGGCAGAAGAAGCTGATCCACGTACCACCTATGCGCTGCTATCGGATTGGGAGCGCGTGACCGGACTTCCGGATCCGTGCGCTCCCGCAGCCAGGACGTTGGCCGAGCGGCGAGATGCCCTGCTGGCCAGGCTTACCGGTCGGGGCGGTCAGTCGCGCCAGTATTATATCGATCAGGCTGCCTCGCTTGGATACACGATCACGATCGAGGAGTTCCGGCCGCACAATGTCACAATGGGGGTCAATGCGCCGATCGCCGGTAGCGACTGGGCCTACGCATTCCGCGTCCACGCGCCGGCGTCGACGGTGCGCACGCTGACGGTCAAATCAGGCGTCAACGAACCCTTGCGCAGCTGGGGCGTCGAGGCGCTCGAATGTTCCATCAACAGCGACAAGCCGGCGCACACCACGGCACTATTCAGTTATGAATCACAATAAGAACGGAGGTTAGTAGATATGGTAGACAGAGTATTTGAGGCGGGCGCGCAGTTGAATCCACCCTCGCCGCCAGCCAGCCCATCAAGCGGATATCCCACCAACGGAGATCCCGTCGTCGGCACGCCGCCCACAGAGCCCGGCGAATGGTGGTTTCATATGGTCACCGAAGAGCTGCGGGCAATCGTAGCAGCCGCAGGCCTTACGCCTGATCATACTAACGTGACGCAGCTTCTGGCCGCGCTGCAGAAGCTGGAGGTGGTCGGCAATATCGGACAGAAATCGCTGACGGCGACGGGATACATATTGCTGCCTGGAGGCCTGATTGTGCAGTGGGGACGGAACAGGTCCACGGCCGGCGCTGCGACTCCGGTTGTTTTTCCGACCGCGTTCCCGAACCAGGCCTTCATCGTGGTGACGAGTCACGGTAACGTTTCCAGCGTTGACAACAACGCAATCGGAATCAACCTGACCTTGACCGGATTTGATTTATGGGTATTTCGCACAGACGGAACCTCAGGCGATTCTATCGCTGCGGATTGGATTGCAATCGGAATTTAAAGGAGGAGAGGAAAATGATTTTTGCTGAAATTGACGGGAGCGGATGCCCCACAGCTTTCTATGATGATCGTGTTCATTCAGCGATTCCGGCGGCCGCCATTAAGATCCCGGAGGCGGATTGGCAGGCTCATCTTTCAGGTAACCTGCGAGCTTGGGACGGAACCGCCTGGGTTCCGTATTCTCCGCCTTTCGATGCCGCGCTGGCTGCGGAGAATCAGAAGCAGGCGATCAATGCGGCCTGCGCAGCCGAGATCACGGCGGGATTCACATCCAGTGCCTTGGGGACTCCTCATGTCTATGACTCAACCCTGGAGGATCAGATCAACCTTCTGGGCGCTGCAATGTCCGGGCAGGACCTGCCGTTCACCTGCACGGATCCGGCAACGGGCGTGAAGGCCGAAGTTCTCCATACGTCGGCTCAGCTGCAGCAGGTCTATGCGGACGGGGTGAGCTTCAAGTCCGGGCTGCTATCAAAAGCCCGGACATTGAAGACTCAGCTGAACCAGTTAGCCGCAGATCCGGCCACGACCCAGGCGGACATCGATGCCGTAGTGTGGTGATAGCGTTTGCGGTATGTATAATCCACTTGCGCATACCGCAAACACCCGGTTTTCCAATTATATCGCGCGCAACCCCAAACTTTTCGCGCGCGGCATCAAGGATTGGAGGATGCTCTGGCTGTGATGGCGCTTCCGGGCAAATACCGCAGGCGTCTGAAGTCCACCAACATGCAGGAGCGGCTGATTCAGGAACTGC
>RFHG01000183.1 GCA_003696465.1 Gammaproteobacteria bacterium
AAGCGCAAGAGCTACACGGTGGGTGCCTCGGCCGATCTGGCAGGCGGAACCCTCAAGGCCCAGTACACCAACAGCAATGACGATGCGCCGAATGCCGATGCCACCATGGTAGCGGTGGGCTACGACTACCACCTGCGCAAGGACACCACGGTATACGTGGCCTACGCATCCACCAACAACGATGCGAATGCCAAGTTCATGGCCAATGACTGGGGCCATGGCCAGGCCGTGACACCAGTGGCCGGCAAGGATCCGTCCTCGATCTCGCTGGGTGTCGTGTACAAGTTCGGCATCGGGCTGTAAAGGGCCTTCACCAGAACAGGAGAAAGATTATGTCCAAGGTAAGCAGGCGTGATTTCCTGAAGCTCAGCGGCACCGGTGCCGCCACGGCCGGGGCCACCCTGGCGGGTGGCGGTCTGCTGGCGCCGGCCACGGCCGATGCGGCCTCGAAGGAGCAGGTGGCCCGGGCCACGCTGCCCTATCCGGAGAGGCGCGTGGCCAATGCGCGCAAGCTGCGCGTCAACGAGCCGGTCACCTTCACCTATCCCGACAAGACCTCGCCCTGCATGCTGGTGCGCATGGGGCACCCGGTGCCGGGTGGTGTCGGACCCGATGGCGACATCGTTGCCTACAGCACCCTGTGCACGCACATGGGCTGCCCGGTGAGCTACGACCGCAAGTCGCGCGACTTCAAGTGCCCCTGTCACTTCAGCGTGTTCGATGGCGAGAAGGCGGGGCAGATGGTCACCGGCCAGGCAACTGAAAACCTGCCGCGCATCATCCTGAGTTATGACGAGCGCAGTGGCGATATCCGAGCCGTGGGTGTCGATGGTCTGATCTACGGCCGTCAGGCCAACATCCTGTGAGGAGGGTGCAACGATGAGCAAGTTCAAGGACCGCATTCCGCTGCCGCCGAAAAACGCGCAGAAGACCAATATGACCTGCCACTTCTGCATCGTCGGCTGCGGTTACCATGTGTACAAGTGGCCGGCCAACCAGGAGGGCGGCCGGGCGCCGAACCAGAACGCCCTGGGGCTGGATTTCCGGCGCCAGTTGCCGCCGCTGCAGAACATCCTGACCCCGGCGATGGTCAACACCATCACCGAGAACGGGCAGGAATACAATGTCATGATCGTGCCCGACAAGAAATGCGTGGTGAACAAGGGCCTGTCCTCCACCCGCGGCGGGCAGATGGCAACGGTCATGTATACCCCGGAGGGCGCAACCCGCGACCGCCTCAAGCATCCGCGCCTGTTTACCGGCGACGACTGGGTGGATGTCGACTGGGATACCGCCATGCAGCTCTACGCCGGCGTGACCAAGCGCGTTCTGGACAAGGACGGGCCCGACGGCATCATGTTCAATGTCTTCGACCATGGCGGTGCCGGCGGTGGTTTCGAAAATACCTGGGGGACCGGCAAGCTGATGTTCTCGGCCCTCAAGACCAAGATGGTCCGTATTCACAACCGGCCGGCCTACAACTCCGAGTGCCATGCCACCCGCGACATGGGTATCGGCGAGCTGAACAACAGCTACGAGGACAGCGAGGTCGCCGATACCATCATGTTCATCGGCGCCAATGCCTACGAGACCCAGACCAACTACTTCCTTGCCCATGCCCTGCCCAACCTGCAGGGCGCAACGGTGGACAAGAAGCGCAAGTGGTTCCCCGACGAGGAGGTGGACAAGGGGCGCTTCGTATTCGTTGATCCGCGTCGTTCACTGACCCTTGCCGTGGCGCGGCAGGTGGCCCCGGACCGGGTGCTGCATCTGCAGATCAACCCCGGTACCGATACCGCGCTGTTCAACGGTCTGCTGACTCATGTGATCGACAAGGGCTGGATCGACGAGGGCTTCATCAAGGCCCATACCACCGGCTTCGAGGAGGCGGCAAAGGCCAACCGCATGAGCCTGAGCAAGTGCAGTCGCATCACCGGCGTTCCGGTATCCGATCTGAAGAAGGCGGCCGAATGGTGCTACAAGCCCAAGAAGGGCGGGAAGTTGCGCCGTACCGCCCATCTCTACGAGAAGGGCATCATCTGGGGCAACGACAACTACCGCATCCAGTCGGCCCTGGTGGACCTGGTGCTGGCCACCCACAACGTGGGCCGGCGCGGTACCGGTGTCTGCCGTCTGGGCGGCCATCAGGAAGGCTATGCGCGCCCGCCCTATCCGGGCCCGCGCCCGGCGCCCTACATCGATCAGGAGATCATCAAGGGCAATGGTCGCATGCTCACGGTATGGGGCTGCAACGCCTTCCAGACCACCCTCAATGCCCAGCAGTATCGCGAGCACCTCTATCGTCGGGCCAATGTGGTGCGTGATGCGCTGTCCAGGGTGCGCACGGCCAATGTCAAGGACATGGTCGATGCCATCGTCGATGCGGTCGAGAACAAGGGCGGCCTGTTCCTGACCACCATCGACCTGTATCCGACCAAGTTTGCCAAGGCCGGTCACCTGATGCTGCCCGCCGTGCATCCGGGCGAGATGAATCTCACCTCGATGAACGGCGAGCGCCGCATGCGTCTGTCGGAGAAGTTCATGGAGCCGCCGGGCTCCGCCATGCCCGACTGCCTGATTGCCGCGCGCATTGCCAATACCCTCAAGGCCATGTACGAGAAGGAAGGCAATCACAAGATGGCGCAGCGCTTCTCCGGCTTCGACTGGAAAACCGAGGAGGATGCATTCAACGATGGCTTCCGTCATCCCGATGGCATCGACAGCCAGGGCGGCCCCACCGGGAAACTCGTTACCTACGAGCGTCTGCGTCGCATGGGCAACAACGGCGTGCAGCTGCCGGTCAAGGAGTATCGCGATGGCAAGCTGATCGGTACCGAAATGGTCTATGCCGATTACAAGTTCAGCACCAAGGACGGCAAGGCGCACTTCCAGCCTGCACCCTGGAACGGCCTCCCCGAACCGGTAGAGCGGCAGCGGAAGAAGTACAAGTTCTGGATCAACAATGGCCGGACCAACCACATCTGGCAGACGGCATATCATGACCAGCGTATCGACTTCCGCACCGAGCGCTACCCAATGGCGCCGATCGAGATCAACCCGCACGACGCCAGGGAGCTGGGGATCGAGTCAGGGGATGTGGTCGAGGTCTACAACGACTATGGCTCGACCTTTGCCATGGCCTATCTCGAACCCGACATGAAGCCCGGACACACCTTCATGATGTTCGGCTACTTCAATGGCAATGTCGGCGACGTGGTCACCGAATGGACCGACCGCAATGTGGTGCCCTACTACAAGGGCACCTGGGCCAATATCCGCAAGGTAGGTTCGGTCGAGGACTACAAGAAGACAGTCTCCTTCAAGCGCAGGAGGTATGTCTGACAGCGTTGTGGTGTTGCATTCCGCGGCAGCGTGCCGGATCCGGGTTCCCCGGGTCCGGCCTTTTTGATTCTGCGCGGGGAAAACACCGGCAGGGTTGCT
>RFHG01000184.1 GCA_003696465.1 Gammaproteobacteria bacterium
GACAACGAGGCGAAGTTTCTGAAAAAATGCCTGCGGTGCGGACGCTGCGCCCACGCCTGCCCCTATGACGCGGTTCAGATGGCGAAGCTCACGGAGGGGATCGCCATCGGCACCCCGGTGATCGTGGCGCGCGACAACCCCTGCCGGCTCTGTCCCGACCTGCCCTGCGTCAAGGCCTGCCCGAGCGGCGCCCTTGATCCGGAGCTGAAGGACGCCGCCAAAACCCGCATGGGCACTGCGGTGATCGTCGAACGGGAGGAATGCCTCTCCATCAAGGGGCTGCGCTGCGAGGTCTGCTACCGGGCCTGCCCGCTGATCGACAAGGCAATCACCATCGAAAACTATCTCAATGTCCGCACCGGCCGGCACGCGATTTTTGAACCGGTGGTGCACAAGCAGCACTGCACAGGTTGCGGCATCTGCGAACAGGCCTGCGTGCTGGAACGGCCGGCCATTGTTGTCGGGCCGCTGCAGCCGCCCTCGGAGAGCTGGTATGAAGGTTAACCGCTGGACCATCGGCCGCAGGGCGGTGCAACTGGCGGTGCTGACGCTGCTGGCCTCGCCCGCCTTCGGCTGGACCCTGTTCGAAGGGACGCTCGATGCGGCCTCGCTTGGCGGCATCCTCCTCTCCGATCCACTGGCGACCCTGCAGGTGTTGCTGCTCACCGGCAGCCTGGCCACGCCGCTGCTGATCGGCTGCCTCACCGTGCTGGCCCTTTACGGTCTGCTCGGTGGCCGGGTTTTCTGCGGCTGGGTTTGCCCGGTGGGATTTTTGACTGATCTGGTCGAACCGCTGGCACGCCGGTTGCGCCGGCCGGTCTGGGCTCTGAGGTGGAAGCTGGTGGTCCTGGTTGTGATGCTGGGGCTGACCCTGCTGCTGGGGCTGCCGGCCTTCGAAACCCTCTCGCCCATCGGCATTGGCGTGCGCGCCCTCACTTTCGGGGCCGGCGGCGGCCTGGTGCTGCTGATTTTGATCCTGCTGGTCGAGCTGCTGCTGGTGCGCCGGGCCTGGTGCCGCAGCCTCTGCCCTCTCGGCGGACTCTACAGCCTGCTCGGCCGCCTCAGCCCGGTACGCGTGTGCTATCACGCCGACCGCTGTACCCACTGCGGCGCCTGCAGCCGGGTCTGCTTTGTCGAGGAAGTTCTTGAACCCTGCCTGGAACGAGGTCTCGGCCAGGTCCGCGACGGCGACTGTTCCCGTTGCGGCGCCTGCGTTGGTGTCTGCCCGGTCCAGGCTCTCGATTTCACTGTCTGTCAACCTTTCACAACACGGAGGATTTCATGAACAGATACCTGCCCTCGCTCCTTGTCCTGCTGCTGGCCGGTGCCGCCCTGCTTGCCGTCAGCGCCTGCCAACCGGCCAGCCAGAGCGCCGGTCTGTCGGTCCCCACCGGCTCGACCGGAAATCCGCCCCT
This sequence comes from Gammaproteobacteria bacterium, assembly GCA_003696465.1. Classification (GTDB taxonomy): domain Bacteria; phylum Pseudomonadota; class Gammaproteobacteria; order J044; family J044; genus J044. The sequence continues at coordinate 1,416 of RFHG01000184.1, forward strand.
GATTCCCCACGAGGTCGACCCCGCCGACGGAGGTGCCGAATGCAGCGCCTGCCACGCCAAAGGGGAAAACGGCGCCCCCAAATATCCTGCCTGGCACGCGACCCTGGTTGACTGCCTGCAGTGCCATGTCACGGCGGCCAACCAGGGAATCAAACCCTTCAAGCCGAAGTACTAATCCTCTCATTCTTCGAACCACCTGCCCCGGACAGCCATCCGGGGCATTTTTTTGCTCCTGCCCCTTGCATGATATCCGGATATCCGGATATCATGCGCACCATGAAACAGCTCAGTGACGACATCAAGGCTCTCGGCGATGAAACCCGGCTGCGCATTCTCA
>RFHG01000185.1 GCA_003696465.1 Gammaproteobacteria bacterium
GCCTACAATGTCAATCTGCCCGTGGCCAATCCCGCCGGCAGCATCGGCCTCTCGCTGATCAAGCTGCCGATGGACCTGATGCTCAACCTCGAGCTCAGCGCGGCCGAACTGGAAAACCGCATCGAGACCATCTCCAATCCGCGCGTGATCACGGCCAACCAGCAAACTGCCCGGATCGAGACCGGTACCGAGATCCCCTACCAGCAGGCCACTTCCAGCGGCGCCACCAGCGTCTCCTTCAAGAAGGCCGTACTGAGCCTGGAGGTGACGCCGCAAATCACCCCGGACGAGCGCGTCAACATGGAGATCAAGGTTACCAAGGACAGCGTTGGCCAGATCTTCAACGGCGTGCCCAGCATCGACACCAACGCGGTCGAGACCCGGGTGCTGGTCGAGAACGGGCAGACCGTGGTGCTGGGAGGCGTGTTTGCCACCAGCAAGGAACGCTCGACCACCAAGACGCCGTTCTTCGGCGACCTGCCGGTGCTTGGGCACCTGTTCCGCAACGACCTGAACAAGGACAACAAGGCCGAGCTGCTGATCTTCCTGACGCCGAAGATCCTGCAGGAGACCCTGTCCAGCTCCAGCAACCAGTAATTCCGGCTCAGCCTGCAAGGGGGACGCGACCCGGGTCGCGCCCCCTTGTCATGTCCGGCCCCGGCAGAAACACGCCCACAGGGACGGCAGGGCCGGATTTCGGCGGTTATGGCATAATGCGCGCAATCCGGATGAGCGCACATGTCCAGCAAACCCAGCATCTTCCTGGTCGGCCCGATGGGTGCCGGCAAGACCACCATAGGCCGCCAGCTTGCCCAGACCCTGGGCCGGCCCTTCCACGACAGCGATCGGGAAATCGAGCAGCGCACCGGGGTCGACATTCCTACCATCTTCGAATACGAGGGCGAGGAAGGCTTCCGCCAGCGTGAAGCGGCCATGATCGATGAACTCACCCGCCTGCCCGGGATCGTGCTGGCCACGGGTGGCGGCTCCGTGCTGCGCCCCGAGAATCGCAAGGCCCTGGCCAGCCGCGGCCTGGTGGTGTACCTGAAGACACCGGTAGCAGTGCAGCTGGCGCGTACCGCCCATGACCGCAACCGCCCGCTGCTGCAGACCGACGACCCCGAGGCCCGCCTGCGTGCCCTGTTCGAGCAGCGGGATCCACTCTATCGCGAGGTCGCCGACCTGATCCTCGACACCGGACGTCTCTCCATACGCCAGATCATCCGGCAGATCGAACAGCGCCTGAACGTCGGGCTCGACACCTGACCCGGACCGGATGCAATCCCGACCGGCGCTTCCCTGCCGGGTTAACCGCCCGGGGTCATCCTGATAACATAGGCGGATGACCACCCTCACCGTCGATCTCGGGGCGCGCAGCTACCCCATCCACATCGGCAGCGGCCTGCTCGACCGCAGCGAACTGCTGCGCGAGCGGCTGTCGGGCCAGTCGCTCATGATCGTCACCAACACCACCGTGGCGCCGCTCTATCTGGAACGGGTACAGGCGGCCTTCGAGGGCCTGCGCCAGGCCGCCGTGGTCCTGCCCGACGGCGAGGAATACAAGACACTCGACACGGTCAACCGCATCTACACCGCGCTGCTGGAGCAGCGCTTCGACCGGCGCACCACCCTGCTGGCACTGGGGGGCGGGGTCATCGGCGACATGACCGGCTTCGCCGCCGCCACCTATCAGCGGGGCGTGGCCTTCGTGCAGGTGCCCACCACCCTGCTGTCGCAGGTGGATTCCTCGGTGGGCGGCAAGACCGGGGTCAATCACCCGCTGGGCAAGAACATGATTGGCGCCTTCCACCAGCCACGCTCGGTCATCATCGACATCGATACCCTGAACACCCTGCCCGACCGGGAACTCTCGGCCGGCCTGGCCGAGGTCATCAAGTACGGCCTGCTCGGTGATGCCCCTTTCTTCGACTGGCTGGAAGAGCACATCGATGCCCTGCGTGCCCGGGATCCGGCAGCACTGGAATACGCCATTGCCCGCTCCTGCCAGGACAAGGCCGAGGTGGTTGCCGCCGACGAGACCGAACAGGGCAGGCGCGCCCTGCTCAATCTGGGGCACACCTTTGGTCATGCCATCGAGACCGGCCTTGGCTACGGCAAGTGGCTGCACGGCGAGGCCGTGGGCTGCGGCATGGTGATGGCGGCCGACCTGTCACGGCGCATGGGCTGGATTGGAGACGAGGATGTACAGCGCATCCGAAACCTGATTGAACGTGCCGGACTCCCGACCACCCCGCCGCCGGAACTCGATCCCGCGCGCATGCGCGAACTGATGTCGGTCGACAAGAAGGTGGTCGAGGGCCAGCTGCGTCTGGTGCTGCTGCGCGAGATCGGCCATGCCGTCGTCACCGGCGAGTTCCCCCGCAACCTGCTCGACGAAACCCTGGAGCACGCGGCCTGACCCATGGCAGGGACGACGGCAGACGGGCTCGAGGATCGGCTGGCCCCCTACGCCGTCAGCAGCCGCAACAGCCGCGGGCGGATGCATCGGGAGCCGCCTCCGGCGCACCGCAGCGATTTCCAGCGCGATCGCGACCGCATCATCCACTCCACTGCCTTTCGCCGCCTCGAGTACAAGACCCAGGTCTTCGTCAATCACGAGGGCGACCTGTTCCGCACCCGTCTCACCCACTCCATCGAGGTGGCCCAGATCGGCCGCACCATCGCTCGCGCCCTGCGCCTGAACGAGGATCTGGTGGAGGCCATCGCCCTGGCCCACGACCTGGGCCACACCGCCTTCGGCCATGCCGGCCAGGAGGCGCTCAATGCCTGCATGAAACCCTGGGGCGGATTCGAGCACAACCTGCAGTCGCTGCGCGTGGTCGACGAACTGGAAAGGCGCTACGCCGAGTTCCCCGGGCTCAATCTCTGCTTCGAGACCCGCGAAGGCATACTCAAGCACTGTTCCCCGGCACGAGCCTCCGCCCTGGGCGACATCGCCCAGCGCTTCCTCGACGGCACCCATCCCCCGCTGGAGGCGCAGCTGGCCAACCTGGCCGACGAGATCGCCTACAACAATCACGACATCGACGACGGCCTGCGCTCGGGCCTGCTGGAACTGGAGCCCCTGTGCGAAACCGCCCTGTTCGGGCGCTACTGGAAGGAAGTCCACGACCGCTACCCCGAACTGCGCGGTCGGGCACAGATTCACGAAACCATCCGACGCATGATCGACCACATGGTGCGCGACCTGATCGACGAGACCACCCGCAGGCTCGATGCGGCAGCACCGGCCTCGCTGGACGAGGTACGTAAAGCCGAAGGCCCCCTGGTTGCATTCAGCGACGCGCAGCAGCACATGAATCTGGAACTCAAGCAGTTCCTCCGGCACAATCTCTACGAGCACTACCGCGTGCGACGCATGACCGGCAAGGCGCGACGCGTGATCCATGACCTGTTCGAGGCATTCATGAACGACTACCGGCTGCTGCCACCCGAATACCAGGAACACTGCCGTAACAAGCGTGCGCGCCATGGCGAGTCCGGTCTGGCCCGGGGCATTGCCGACTACATTGCCGGCATGACCGACCGCTACGCCATCCTTGAACACCACCGCCTGTTCGATCCCGATCATGTCAGCTGAATCCCGGGCCGCCCAGGCCGTGCTCTCGATCGAGACCCTGGTGTACTACGGCCTCAAGCAGCAGCCGTTTGCGGCCGAGGCACCGGACGCCTTCATCTACAGTGACGCCGCACTGGACATGGCCGTCAACGCCACTGCCAACTACCTCGACAACAACGAGCACGGCATTGTCGTCAAGGGCGAGCCCGGGATCGGCAAGAGCACCCAGATCCGGCGCCTGCTGCAGCGGCTGCGCGGTCGTTTCAACACCTGCGTGCTGGCGGCCACGGTCACCACCACGCTGGCCGAGATCGAGCACCGGATGGTCGAATGCTGGCACCCGCAGGAAGCGGCCTCGCAGACCGAGGAAGGCTGGCTGTGCAACCTCCTCACCCGTGGCCTGCGCCCGGTACTGGTCATCGACGATGCCCACCAGCTCTCGGCCGACGTGCTCGAGGAACTGTTCCGCATGCAGCGCCAGATCCGCGAACGCTGCGGCCGCGCCTTTGGCCTGGTGCTGTTCGGCGAGTCCTCCATCGAGCATCAGCTCTCGGCCATCGAGGCCGATGTCCCGGAGGCCGCCGGCTGCCATTCCATCCTCCTGCGTCCGCTGACCCGGGAGCAGATCGCCGCCTACATCGACCATCGGCTGCGCACCGCCGGCCTGTTCATGGACAACCCGTTCACCGATCAGGACATTGCCCAGATCCACGAGGACACCCAGGGCATCCCGGCCGCCATCAATCCGGCTGCCACACGCATCCTCGAGGCACACGGGCAGGCCGAGATCCAGCGCGAACGGGCCGGGCAGCAGGGCTGGCTGAAACAGCATCGCATGGCCGTCATCCTCGGCGCACTCACCCTGCTGCTGACCGCCGGCCTGCTGTGGCTGCTGCAGGGCTACATCGAAGAGGACAGCGGACTCCCGCCACCCCCCGCCGAGACCCGCCGCGCTCATCAGCCCCTCGAAGTCCCCCCTCCGCCCTCGCTGGCCAGGGCCTCGGAGGAAACCGTCAAGCCAGCCCCCGGGCAAACCCCCCAGGCCCCTGCGGCTGCATCACCAGCGCCCACCCTGCCAACGCAGGCGACGGAACGCCCATCCGCGCCCGCGTCTCCGGCAGACCGTACACGGGCCGGTCAGGCCGAGACCGCTGCGCCCCTGCCCGAAACCCGACCCGAACCGGCGCCCGTGCAGACACCCCGGGTATCCGCACGCAAGACAAGGGAGGCAGCAACCGGGGCAGCGGGTGAGCAAAGGGCAGACAGGGATGCGCCCTCCGCCCCGAAACCGAAGCAACCGGCCGTGCCGACACCCCCGGTGCCGGACAAGCCGCCCGCCGCAAGGCGCCCCCTCGTGCGCAGCATCGCGGGCCTGAAGCCCCCGGCCTGGCTCCTGCAACAGGATCCGAAGGCATTTGCCATCCAGCTGGTGGCGGTGAGCGAACCGGCAGGGCTGGCCCGCATCGCCCGCGAGCTGCGCATCGACCGGACACTGGCCTGGTATCACCGCACCCGCAACGGTTCCACCCTCTACGTACTGGTGGCCACCCCCTATGCCAGCAGGAGCGAGGCCCGTCAGGCGATTGCCCGCCTGCCCGCATCGCTGCGCCGCAGCGGCCCCTGGGTCCGCCCACTCAAGGACATCCAGGACATCATCTACGCCCAGTAGCGGCAAATTGCCTGTCCCCGGCCCGGACTCTATAATGTCTCCCCTTTTGTCCCGGCGCGGGCCTGCCCGCGCGTATCCGTCGTTCGGACCGGAGAATCCAGACAGATGAAGGTTTCACAGCAGCATCAGGGCCTGTA
>RFHG01000186.1 GCA_003696465.1 Gammaproteobacteria bacterium
CTCGGGATTGAGGTTGTTTTCGTCGAATTCCTCCCCGGCCAGCGCCGCCTCGACCTGGCCGCCCGGCACCTTGCCCGAAAAGGCGACCAGCGCGCGGATGTTGCTGTAACCCTTCTCGGTCACATACTGGTCAAAGGCCAGCTTGTACTTCACCGCCGCCGCGCGTGAACCGGTCACCACCATCGCCTTGGCCAGGCCGTTGAGCAGGTGCGAAACGGTCGAACGAAAATGCTCGACAATCAGCTCGACCTTCTGTGCCACATTGGTCGGATGCAGCGAGAGCCATTTGGCCAGGTTGCGTCGCGCCTGCCTGGCGTCAACCCTCTTGTCCTCCTTGAACGCCTGCCCGAGCTTGAAGGCGACCCGGTAGGAGGTGTAGTTGCGCAGCACATCGAGGATGAAGCCCTCTTCAATCGCCTGCTGCATGGTGTAGACATGGAAGGGGAGCGGTGGGTTCTGCTTCGAGGCCGGCTGGCTGGGATCGGCGGGACGGCCAAACAACGTCAGGGTCGCGTGCTTCGGCGTCGCGGTGAAGGCAAAGTAGGAGACGTTGGGCGGAAACTTCTTCACCTCCTGCAGGCGCAGCAGAATCTCGTCCGAGGTCATGCTGGCCAGGTCTTCGTCCTTGTCGAGGGCCAGAGTCGCGCGCAGCTTGGCCGCCGAAGAGCCGGTCTGTGAGGTGTGCGCCTCGTCGATGACCAGGGCGAAATTGCGATCCTTGAGCGAGGTTTCGGAGAGAATCGCCTCCATCGCGTAGGGGAAGGTTTGAATCGTCACCACGATAATCGGTGTGCGCGCCTTGAGCGCCTCGGCCAACTGCTGACTTTTGGGCAGCGGACTCGATTCGCGGTCGATAGCACGCACCACGCCCATCTGGTGGTCGATCTGCTGAATCGCGTCCTGCAACTGGGCGTCGAGCACGGTGCGGTCGGTGATAACGATGACCGAATCGAAATATTTGGCGCCGTCCGGTTTGCGCAGGCGGATCAGTTCGTGGCAGGTCCAGGAGATGGAGTTGGTCTTGCCGCTGCCGGCGCTGTGCTGAATCAGGTAGCGCTGCCCCGGCCCTTCTTCCCGCACGGTTTCGATCAGCGCGGTGACCGCCTCCCACTGATGATAGCGGGGGAAAATCATCGTTTCGCTGATATAGGGGCGGCCGTCGGCGTGCTGCTTCTCTTTTTTCTCCAGCAGCATAAAGCGGTGGAAGATGCGCAGCCAGTTGTCGGGCTGCAGAATCTGCTCCCACAGGTAGCTGACCGCGTAGGTCCCGTCCTGCGCCGGAGGATTGCCCGCCGCGCCGTTGTTGCCGCGGTTGAAGGGGAGAAAGACCGTCTTCGCCCCGCTTAAGCGGGTGGTCATGTAGATTTCCGAGGTCGA
>RFHG01000187.1 GCA_003696465.1 Gammaproteobacteria bacterium
CAGCATGGCCGGCCAGCTCAAGGTCCAGGCCATCGGGGTCATCGCCACCCTGGTGTTCACCGCCGTGGCCACCTGGATCATTCTCAAGCTGCTGGACGCGCTGATCGGCCTGCGCGTCTCTGACGAGGAAGAAACGCAGGGCCTCGACCTCAGTCAACACGAGGAGCGTGGCTACGATCTCTGATCGGCTACGCAAGCCATGTCCGCATAGAGGCCCCGGAAGATTTCCGGGGCCTTCCTTTTTGCAGGTTGCGGCAACCTCAGCAGCAGCACCCCTCTGCACCACCATGCACTACTCCGCGCCGGGTCTCCTGGGGGGAGCGTCGCGTGCCCGCTGGCTGACAGAATGTTGCCGGTTCACGATCATCATCGGGTGGCGCGATACCGATAAAGGCATCTCGATAGGCACTCCCCATGAGCTGCCGGTATGTCCGCTCACACACGGCGATACGGGCACCCCGGGGATAGACATGTCCTTCGTCGTCACGCACTTCGGAGAACGGACCTCTGTAAATCACCGCATGGCCATAATCGAGGCACTCGCCGGCTTCCGGCTTGATGGCGGTAATCGTGACTGACCTGAACTCGATGTCATCCACCACCTGCCACGGGCGCTCATCGAAGCCTTCGATATTTACCGCAGCGAAGCCTGCATCAACGAACGCCCCAATAAATGATTCTTCGTCCAGGGAACCGCTGATACAGCCACTCCAAAGGGCCGGATCCTTCTTGAGATGTTCGGGCACCGGACTGTCGCTCACGATATCGGAGATCGCGATGCGGCCTCCCGGCCGCAACACCCGGAAAATCTCCCGGAACAGCTCCGGCTTGCGCGCCTCGTCCACCAGATTGAGTACGCAGTTGGATATCACAAGATCCACACTCTCGTCCGCGACAAGCGGCGCTTCCCGACGCTGACGCGCACTCCAGGCCTCAAGCCTGGCGAGGTCCTCGGGGGTATGCACGGGATTGTCTTTCAGCCATGCACTCATTGCCTCCAGGTCCAGCGCCAGATCCTCGATGTAGCCTTTAAGGAACCGGACCTTGCATCCGCCAAGCCTGACCTCCATCTCGGGCTGATACTTGCGGGCCAGGGCAAGCATGTCATCGTTCATGTCGATGCCAATGACCTCGCCCTCGGGCCCTGCGAGCTGCGCCGCCATGTAGCAGATCTTGCCCCCGCCACAGCCCAGATCCAGCACCGTGTCCCCGGGCTGCACATGGCGGGAAGGGTCACCGCAACCATAGTCTCGCTCGCGGATTTCATCGGGCAGGATTTCGAGCAGGTCAGGATCG
>RFHG01000188.1 GCA_003696465.1 Gammaproteobacteria bacterium
CACTGCCAGGCCGATAGCCATGGCCAGGTACCGCAGGTTGCGCTCTTTCTCGAGCTGCAGCTGCTGCTCGGCAATGCGGGCTTCGCGCTTGCCGGCCTCATAGCGGGCATTGGCTTCGGCCAGCTTTTCGCTGAGCTGCTCGTTGAACAGCGTGTCCATCACGGCCAGGCGGCGCGTCTGATAGGCATAGGCCTGCGCGAAGTCGCCACGGGACGCAGCGAGGGTGGCCAGGCCCTCCAGGGCATCGGTCTGTAGCTGTCGGTTGCCCAGGCTCGAAGCCATGGACAGGCCTCGTTGCAGGTACCAACGAGCCGAATCCACCACGCCGCGCAACACCCAGGCCTTGCCCAGATCGATGGAAGCGGTCGTCTCCTCGAACGCATCGCTTGCCATGCGGCTGTAATTCACGGCCCTGGAAAACGCAGCCGTGGCCTCCTCGATCTGGCCCAGCGAGTCGAGCAGGCAGCCCCCCAGATTGTTCCAGGCATATGCCAGCCCAGAAGGATACTCCATCTCTTCTGCGGTAGCAATCGCTTGCCGCAAATACCGCATCTTCTCCTCGACCTTCAAATCGGTGGCCCCGAGATTCACCCAGGTGTCCACGAGCGTGCGTCGGGCGTCGAAGTGCTCGAAGACGGGTGCGGCACGCAGCAGCAGCTCGCGCGCCCGGGTTCGCTGCCCCAGATCGACATAGGTGGTGGCCAGGTTGACCCAGGCGTACGCCAGGTCGAGACTGTCGCCCCACTCCTTTGTGAGTTCCACCGCGGAAAGGAAGGCATCCAGTGCCTGCTCCTGCATGCTCATCTGCCGATACACACTGCCCAGCAGCGTCCAGGCTGCCGGCAACCGGCTATTGAGCCCCGCCTGGATGCACAGATCGCGACATCGGCGCGCATGCTCCACGGCTTCCTCGTATTGCCCCATCTGCATGGCCGCATAGGCTGCCATGTAATGCGCCTTGGTGATGCCGCGCCAGTGGCCGAGCTCCTGGGCCAGGGCCAGGGCCTCC
>RFHG01000021.1 GCA_003696465.1 Gammaproteobacteria bacterium
CCTGGCGCGCCTGATCAACAAGCTCGGCGGTCGCATCGACCAGCAGGCGATCGCGCAGCTGGAGCAGCAGGCGGCCGCCCAGCCGCCCGAGCAGGTGGCTCGCCTCTTCCTCAAGCAGAACCGGCTTATCTAGACCATGCTCGACCGACGCGCCTTCATTCGCACCCTGGTGCAGGCCGGCCTGGTCGCCGGCGGCGGCACCGCCCTGCTCGACCTGAGCCGCCTGCCGGCAATGGCTGCGGCCCCGTCCGAAGTGGCGCTGCGGACCGGCACGGATATCCCGGCACTGGTGCGGCAGGCCATCGAGGCGCTCGGCGGTATCTCCCGCTTCGTCGGTCGGGGCGAAACCGTGGTGGTCAAGCCGAACATCGGCTGGGACCGCACCCCGGAGCTGGCGGCCAACACCCATCCCGAGGTGGTGCGCGCCGTGATCGAGCTCTGTCTGGATGCCGGGGCATCAGGCGTGCGTGTCTTCGACCGCACCTGCAACGATCCCCGGCGCTGTTACCGCAACAGCGGTATCGAGGAGGCGGTCAGGGGCGTAGGTGATGATCGGGTGCGCATTGAGCACATGGACCGACGGGCCTGGAAGCAGGTGCGTATCGAAGGGGGCGCGGCCCTGTCCGACTGGTCCTTCTACCAGCCGGTGCTGGAGGCCGACCGCCTGATCAACCTGCCGGTGGCCAAGCATCATTCCATCTCGCGCCTGACTGTCGGCATGAAGAACATCATGGGGGTGATCGGGGGCAATCGCGGTGTGCTGCATCGGCGTATCGACGAGGCGCTGGTCGACATCAACCTGGTGGTCCATTCCGACCTGACTCTGGTCGACGCCACCCGCATCCTGGTCGCCAACGGCCCTCAGGGCGGCCGCCTCGAGGATGTGGAAAAGCGGGACACCGTCATCGCCTCGGCCGATATCGTTGCTGCCGATGCCACCGCCGCCACTCTGTTCGGCCTGCGTCATGACGAGGTCGGTTTTCTTGCCGCCGCCGCGCGCCGCGGCCTCGGCGTGGCCGACCCGGCGCAAATGCGCCGCGTCTAGGAGGTGCCGGTGCGACGTCTGCGGCGCGCCAGCCAGATTCTCTGCCTGATCGGTTTTCTCTGGCTTTTTGTCGCCACCGAGTACCGGGGGCTCGACCGCATCCCCTGGCCGGTCTCCCTGCTGTTCCGCATCGATCCGCTCGCCGCCCTGGCCGATGCCCTGGCTCCCGGCCCCTTCGGCTGGCGCTTGCTCTGGCCGGCGCTGGCGCTGCTGGCGCTCACGGCGGTTTTGGGGCGCTTTTTCTGTGGCTGGATCTGCCCGCTGGGCACCACTCTCGACGGCGTCTCTCCTTTTGTCGGACGCAGGCGTGAACGCCGCCGGCCGCAGCTGCGCCGTATCAAGTACCTGTTGCTGGCCGGCCTGGGCGTGGCCGCCCTGTTCGGTGTGCAGATCATCGGCTGGTTCGACCCGCTCAGCATCTTTCTGCGCGGCCTGACCTTCAGCCTCTACCCCCTGTACAACCTGGCGGCCAACGAGGTCTTCACCTTTTTCTACCAGCACCCTGTC
>RFHG01000189.1 GCA_003696465.1 Gammaproteobacteria bacterium
CGAGGCCGTGTCGGCCAATGTCATCGCCTCCGGCGGCGTCGGCACGCTGGAGCATCTGGCCGAGGGCCTGACCGAAGGCCGGGCCGATGCGGTGCTGGCGGCCAGCATCTTTCATTTCGGCGAATACACGATCCCGCAGGCCAAGGCTTTCCTGGCCGCTCGCGGCATTCCGGTCCGTCTCAATCCGTAGAAACATGACCCGGACAAGGAACGGCATTCTGTTTCCCGAGCTGGAACTGGCCCGCTCCGCGAATATTTCACCCCGCTGATCCCGGAATCAGGGCTGCGCCTTGACTATGAGCGTCGCATAACACCTGTAAACCCACGAGGTCGACGGGATCGCGCACCGGCTGTTCGTGTACCGCAGGTTCGCCACCCGCGCTTCCTCCCGGCCATCCTGACCCGCTTGCCCAATATCCGCGGCGTGGCCGAGGAGGCCCCAGAGGCCTACAAGGAGTTTCGGCCGTCGTCGATGCCACCGATGCGGCGGGCCTTGCCCGCAAGGTTGCGAAGCTGGTTCCCATCGTCTGCATCATAAGGGCTGAAGCAACGCCGAGCCTACCGGACCCGGCGTGACCCGGTCCGGGTAAGCCAAGAACGAGGATGACACTCCTCGTGGTAACGAGCGGAAATCAGCCGTTCGCGAGCGCCCCTTTCAGAACCTTTTCCAGTTTGTGCAGGCGATAAGGCTTCTGGATGAATCCGGCCAGAGTTCTTCCAGCAAACTGTTGGCTAACTTCCTGCTCGGTGTATCCGCTGGAAAGGATCACCCGCACATCGGAATTGATTCGTTGCAGTTCCCGAAGACACGCCTTCCCATCAAGTCTTGGCATGGTCAAATCCAGAAGAACACCGTCGATCCGACTCTGATATTCGCGGTACTTGCGCACACCGTCTTCACCATCCACCGCCTGCAGGGCGTTGAACCCCAGCTTCTTCAGCATCAGTGATGCCGTTTTGCGGACGCTTTCCTCATCATCCACAATCAGGACGGTTCCGGAATGGGAATCTCCGACGCTTGACGCCGGAGCCGAGGGAATATTCGTTTGACCTTCGCCACGGCCGGAAACCGGGAAAAGCACCCTGATCGTGGTGCCATGTCCCGGACAGGTATCGATATTGATGGCGCCTCGATGGCTGCGCAAAATGCCCAACACCGCACTCATGCCCATGCCGCGGCCGGTGAACTTGGTCGTAAAGAACGGCTCGAATATCTTTGCCTTCGTCTCATCATCCATGCCGCAGCCGGTATCCGCAACTTCAAGAAAAACATACTCTCCTGCTTCAAGGTCATCATCGAACCCTGTGTTTTTCAGGTATCCCCTATCCGCGTGCATGACACCGGCA
>RFHG01000190.1 GCA_003696465.1 Gammaproteobacteria bacterium
AGGAGTTCACCGTTTCAGGGAGGAAACCATGCGCGTTCGCCCGTTCGCTGTCAAAGCCCGCTTCCCGGGTGCTTTCGCTGCGGCTGAGGCCCATGCTTGAGCTGTTCAATGAAAGCGCTCTGGCCGCCGGGCTGTACCCGGGCTGGGACCGTGAACGCCGCCAGCAGCTCACGCTGGTGGCCAAGGCCGCCTGGCGTTTCGAGCGCGACGGCACGCTCCTTCCCACCGATCCGCCGCCACTGGTCGAGGCCGATACCCACCACGGCAAGCCGCACGAGAGCAGTCTTGCCTGCGCGCGCGAGAACATGCCCTTCAAGCAGGGCGGCGAGGTCTATCTGTTCGGCACTGCCCATCCGCCCCGTCCGGGCGCACGGGCCGCCCGCGTGCGGCTGGCCCTGCATGGCCCGGCTGGCCAGCATCTGGACAAGACCCTGCTGGTGCTGGGGCGGCGCCGCTGGCAGAGCCGCCTGTTGCGTCATGTGCCGGGTGAGCCTGAACCGCTGGAACCCACGCCCCTGCGCTATGAAAACGCCTTTGGCGGACGGCTGCCCGGGCGCGTGGACAGCGCCTGGCCGCTCAACCCTGCCGGCATGGGCTGCAACCACTCGGACTGGAAGCTGGCCTGCCCCGAACTGCCGCGCATCGAATGGCCGAACCGGCTGATGCGCCGGCCCACCGACCGGCTGACGCCGGCCGGGTTTGGTCCGCTGCCGGTCTTCTGGCAGCCGCGGCTGGACGAACAGGGCAGCCCCGCCGAAGATGCCGAATTCGGCGCCTGTCCCTGGGACGACAGCGCCCAGCCCTGTCTGCACAACGTGGCCCCGCACGACCAGCGCTTCGATGCCCCCTTCGCCGGTGGCGAGCGCATCGAGCTGGAGGGCTTCTTTCCGGACCATGCCGCGCCGGTACGGCTGGAGCTGCCGCCCTTCCCGGCCCGGGCCCGCGCCCTGGTCGAGGGGCACCCCGTCCCGCTCAAACTGGTGGCCGACACCTTCGTCATCGACACCGATGCACAGATCCTCGCGCTGGTCGCGCGGGGCGGCATCCGCTGGGCGCTGGACGATCGCCGGAGCGGCCTCATCCTGCTCGAGGCGGATGCCTCCGGCACCTCTGTCGCCCATCCCGAGCCACAGCGGGAGGGCGTTGCATGAACCGTTCGGCCCGGCCGCTGGCGCTTGCCGCCCTGGGGCTCTCCTGTGCCACCGGCGGGCATGATTTCGCCCTCATGGCCGCGGTCGCCGCGGGGCTGGGGCTGCGCAGGCCACACCCGACCATGGCCGTGCCCGATGCGCATGGCTGCGGCAGCGGTCCCGCGCTGCATTGCCCGGCCCTGGAAGAACCGCTGGAGGATGCCGGCGAACGCATGCTGCTGCTCTGCACGCGGGCCCTGGAGCGGTTGTTGGCGGAGATGCCCCCCTGCGCGCCCGGCGAGCGCGTGGCAGTGGTCCTGATGCTGCCGCCGGAAGGCAGCGAGCGCGGAGTGGACATCCCCCTGTCGGCATGGGAGCACATGCTGGAACAGGCCCACCCCTGGCCCGAGGGCCTGAGTATCCATGTGGCCCGGGCCGAGAACGGCAGCCTGGCCGAACTGGCCGAGTGGTGGGCGTCCCTGCAGGCCGGAGACTGCGACCGGGTACTGTTCGGGGCCACCGACTCGCTGCTCGACCCGGCAACCCTCTGCGCGCTGGGCGAGGCGAGGCTGCTGGCCAGTCAGGCCCGTCCTGATGGCATCGTGCCGGGTGAAGGCGCGGTCTTTCTTTGCCTGCAGCGGCCGGAAGACGCAGCGGCCGCGCAGACCCTGCTGTACCAGCCGGCCGCGGCGCCGGAACCGAACCATGGCCAGGGCAGCGGAAAGCGCCTGACCGGCCTGGCCCGCGCAATCGGCGAGGCGCTTGATGCCGCAAGCCTCAGCCCCGGAGACATTACCTGTCTGGCCGCCGCCAGCGACGACGCCCTGGCCTGGAGTCTGGAATGGGCCCAGGCGCGCGATGCCCACTGGCCCTGGCGGCTGCCCGAGGAACAGCGCCTGGCCATGCAGCAGGGCACGCTTGAAAACCCCGACATGCCGCTACCGCCGAACCACGAACTGCTGGAACCGGCCAGCGCCATCGGACATGTGGGTATCGCGGCTCCGCTGCTGGCCCTGGCGCTCGCCCGGGCACGGCTGGCCTTCGACTGGCCCGGGCATGACGCGATTCTTATAGTGGACAGGCCCGAGGTGGCCACGCGGGCGGCCCTGGTCGTCGGCGGCCCCGAGCCTGCCAGACCACACGAGACGCATCTTCAGGGAGGAAACACCCCATGAGCAACGTACTCATCAACGGCCGCACGGCGGTTCATGCCGGCTCCGGCGGCAGCGTCAACAGC
>RFHG01000191.1 GCA_003696465.1 Gammaproteobacteria bacterium
CGCTATCCTTGCCCTCCCACCGCGCCGGTGTAGCTCAGCTGGCAGAGCAACTGATTCGTAATCAGTAGGTCGGAGGTTCAAATCCTCTCACCGGCACCATCCCCTCCGTTCTGTCCTTTGGTGCATCTTGCCGTTTGTGCTGCGTGGTCTAGAATCCTTATAAAAGAAGTCGAGTCCGGGATGGACCACGCGTATGCTGGAATGTGAGGCGCTTTTGGTGGCAGCGATGTTCCCACACCCCCCCTGCTTGAGGCAGCGGCCATCCGGTTTGCTCGTGCGTAACATGTTCCGGGGTGCAAGTTAAGGAAGCCATGATCAATTCGTAACACGGCATCTTGCGGCGCCAAATTACCCATTTCCGCGTTGCAACTCTTCGTAATAGCCCCGCTATTACGTGCGCCCCGCGCCTTGGACAGGATGATTTTTCACCGCAATCTGCTCGCGCAGAATTAATCATAGCTTCCTTAACCGAGGCGTAGCCCAGGCAGTTGGCAGCGAGGTGTCAAGGAATGCCGCAAAGAGCCCGATATACCCGAGTCTTTGCTCCCGGAGAGGGTTTTCTTGGGCGCATGGCCATGTGGGAGTGGGATGCCCGTTCCAACACGTTTACCTGCCATGGCCAGCTGGCCAGCCTGGAACAACTGGGCGCACCCCGACCGCGCACTCTTGAAGAGCTGATCGAGCGGGTGCCCCGGGCCGAGCGTGGCGAGTTTCGCGAGTGGCTGGAGGCAGCCCGCCAGGGCCGGGAGCCGGGGCCGCTCGAGCATCATCTTCTGGCCGGCCCGAATCGGGGGCAGTTGCTGGTCGGGCACGTCATCGAGGCCAAGCGCGATGCCCAGGGAGGGCTCGTTCAGCTGCAGGGAGTGGTGGTCGATCTGAGCCGGGTACGGCGGCTCGAGCAACGCAGTCGGATCCTCGGCCAGGCGCTGGAGCAGGCGTGGGAGGAGTTCTATCTGTTTTCGCCGCATGACCTGCGCTTCGTCGAGGTCAATGCCGCAGCCAGCCAGCATACCGGCTACAGTCGCGAGGAACTGCGTGGCCTGACGCCACTGGACCTCAAGCGGGATTTCGACGAAACGCGGTTTCGTGACTTTCTGGACAGCCTGCAGAGCCGGCAAAAGCGGCTGGTGAGCTTTACCACCCGCCATTACCGCAAGGACGGCAGCAGTTACCCGGTGGAGGTGCGTCTGCAGTATATCGGCCTGACCGGGGAGGCGCTGTTTTCGGCCACGGTGGCCGATCTCAGCGCGCAGGAGACCTTCAATCGCAGCCTCGGGGCACTGGAAGAACGCCTGCGGCACATCATGGCGGTATCCCCCATGGTGCACTACAGCTGCCGGTTGCAGGGGGAGCGCTTTGTACCGACCTTTGTCTCGCAGCGGCTGGAGGATCTTGGCTATCGTCCGGATGAGGTCATTGGCAATGAACACTGGTGGTACAACCGCGTGCACCCGGAGGACCGGGAGCGTGTGCTGAGAGGCCTGGTCAGCGTGCTGGAAGACCCTGATCAGGCGCGCCATGTGCATGAATACCGCTTTCGACGTGGAGATGGCAGTTGGATCTGGATTCACGACGAACTGGCCATTGTGCGGGATGCCCGGGGACAGCCCGTGGAGATCGTCGGCAACTGGCTCGATATCAGCGAACGACAGCGGCTGCGCGAGGCGCTGGAGCGGCGCAGCCTGTACGACGAACTGACCGGGCTGGCCAACCGCGCCCTGTGCCACGACCGCCTCGAGCAGGCCATCCACGCTGCGCGGGAACATGGAGAAACGCTGACCCTGGTGCTGGTGGATCTGGCCCGGCTCAAGCACATCAACGATGCACACGGCTTCGATACCGGAGACCTGGCCCTGGTCGAGGTAGCGGCCCGGCTGCTGGGTTTTGCCGGTGAGGACGATTCGGTGGCCCGGGTGGGTGGCGACACCTTTGCCCTGATCCTGCGCGAGACCGATCGCGAGGCGGCGGAGGGCCAGGTGCGGGGGATACTGGACCTGTTCGAGCAGAGCGTGCGCCTGGGCGAGCATGAGCTGATGCTGGATGTGGTGCTGGGTGTGGCCATACATCCCCCGGACGGGACGGATGCCGAGACCCTGTTGCGCCATGCGGATGTGGCACTCAACGAGGCCAAGGAGCTGGGGCTTGAGCATTGCTTCTATGACCAGGTCATGGGGCGTTCTGCCCGCAGCAGCATGAATCTGGTGGCCGATTTGCGCCATGCGCTCGGCAATGGCGGCGATGGTCTGGACCTGCATGTCCAGCCCAAGCTGCGCCTGAGCGATGGTCGAATCATCGGCGGCGAGGCCCTGGCTCGCTGGTACCACCCGGAGCGGGGCGAGATATCTCCGGCGGAGTTCGTCGAGCTGGCCGAGCGCCATCGCATGATCCACCGGCTCACCGGTTGGGTACTGCAGCGGGCGCTATACACGCTCGATGAGTGGGCAGGAGACGGCTGGCCGTTGCATCTGGCGGTCAATTTCTCGGCCCTGGACCTGGGCGAGCGTGCCCTGCTGGATGAGATGTCGCAACGACTGGCAGCCACCGGGCTGCCGGCAGAGCGATTGCAGGTGGAGATCACCGAAACCGCCCTGATGCGCGAGATGGAACCGGTGCGCAAGGCGCTGGAGGAGATCAAGGCCCTGGGCGTGACCATTGCCATCGATGATTTCGGCACAGGCTATTCCTCGCTGGCCTACCTGCGCAGTCTGCCCGTGGACTGCATCAAGATCGATGCCTCGTTCGTGCGTTTGATGGACCAGAGCCGGGAAGACATGCTGATGGTGCGCCACATCGTTAACATGGCGCATGATCTGGGTCTGCAGGTGATTGCCGAGGGCGTCGAAAACGCCGCGATCCTGGAATTACTGCGGGAGATGGGCTGTGATCAGGCCCAGGGCTATTACATCGCCCGGCCCATGCCGCTGGGCAAATTCAGCCAGTGGCTGCAGGGGTTGCCCAAAGATGCGGAGGGCTACCCGGTCTATCCGCTCGCGGATACTACCTGATGCAACAGTGGCCGGCGTCAGGCCGCCTTGCGCGTTTCCGGTTGCTCGGCCTCGCGGGCGAGCCTGCTCAGGTAGGCGATGATGTCATCGGACTCGTACAGCCAGCGGTCCTTGCCGTTGGCATCCGGGATGCGCAGGCACGGAACCTGAATCCTGCCGCCACCCTGTTCCAGTTCTTCCCTTGCCTGCGGGTCATGCAGCGCATCGCGCAGGGGCAGGTCGATGCCCATGCGCCTGAGCGCACGGCGGGTACGGATGCAGAACGGGCAGGTGGGGAAGTGATACAGGCTCATGCCCTCGAGGGCGGCCTGCAGGCGCTGTTCGGCCTCGGGACTGCGGCTGGCCTCGCGGCGCACCGGCCAGGCGGCCCACAGCAGCATGAAGGGGGCGAGCAGCAGGCGTACGAGCCGGAAGAAGGCGCGGATCAGGGTCTTCATTGTCATGCATCCCGGGAAGCGAAGCGGTATTCTAGTCGATATGGAGCGGCATCTTCCAAAACCCATGCACGGAGCAGTCCATTGAGCCCCCTGTATCGTGCCGCCAATCCCGTGGATCTGGGGCTGGTGACCAGCCTGCTGGAGGAGGCCGGCATCGAGTATCTGATTCAGGGCGAGGGCTGGAATGCCCTGTTTCCCGGGATTCAGGCAGCCGGCTTCAACGAGTCGCTGGTGCTGGTGGCCGACCCCGATCTGGAACCGGCACGGGCCCTGTTGCGCAGGGCCGGCCTGATGGCCTTCGAGGCCTGAATCAGGGGCGCGCGGCGCGTGCCACCATCAGCAGGGCCAGGCCATCGAACACCAGGTTGATGCCCACGAACAGGCCCACCAGCCACTTGGCCTGGAACGGCCAGCCAAAGATGAAGATCACCGCAAGCAGCAGCGCCAGCAGGCCGTTGACCAGCATCCAGCCCCAGCCCGGCAGCGGGCGCATGGCAAAGGCCAGGCTCAATGCGCCAAAGGCCGAGAACAGGAAATAAATAATCAGCAGCAGCCCCAGGCTGGCCGCACCGATGGTGGGGTGGAAGGCGATCAGCAGGCCGATGACCAGCAGCACGAAAGAGCGCAGCCAGGCCAGCAGGCTGCGCCGGTAGCCGCCACCGGCCAGATAGAGTGATACCACGCCGGCGGCTACCAGCAGCCCGCCCACCAGCAGCGACAGGGCAAAGGTGAGCACCTGGGGCAGGATGATGCCGAGCAGGCCGATCAGCAGCAGGGCAATGCCGGTGTTGCGCAGCCGGCGCCGGAGCGTTTCGTCGAAGTCGAGCTGGAAGACCACCATTTCGTTCATTGTTCGTTCCTTCCGTTGGGGGACATGTACTCGGGGTGGGGGTGGGGCAGTGTAAAATCAACGGGCATGGCCCGAAGCGTGCAAGACAAGGGCCCGTGCAGGGCCCTTGCGGCAGATGGCGCGCCCGAGAGGATTCGAACCTCTGACCTTCGGCTCCGGAGGCCGACACTCTATCCAGCTGAGCTACGGGCGCATGACTCGTTGTATGTTGGCCAGGTTGTCCGCCTGGCGCTGTCGGCCTCAATCGCCCTGCGGGCGATGGCCGCAACTGGTGCGGCCCTTGCGGCACCCCGGCCCGCTCGCTGGCTCGCGGGCGTTCGCCGGGCAACAC
>RFHG01000192.1 GCA_003696465.1 Gammaproteobacteria bacterium
GGACGGTCGAGGCCGAAGCTCACCGCTTCTGCACCTGCAAGCGCGCGTACCCGGGCATCCTGACGATTGGCAATGCGTGTCTCGGCCCGCTCGTAGATTCTTGCCTTGGCCGCTGCATAGCGGTCGAGGGTGCCGTGGCGGTCGAGGTGGTCGGCGCTGATGTTGAGGATTACCGAGGCGCGCGGTGCCAGTGAAGCGGTCGTCTCGAGCTGGAAGCTCGACAGCTCGACCACCAGCAGGTCGTGATCCTCGGCCAGCAGATCGAGCGCCGGCGTACCGATGTTTCCGCCGACTCCTGCATTCACCCCCGCGGCACGCGCCATCTCTCCGACCAGGGCCGTGACCGTGCTCTTGCCGTTGGAGCCGGTGATGGCGATTACCGGGGCATCCGCAGCATGGGCGAACAGTTCGATATCCCCGATCACCTCGACCCCGGCCTCGCGGGCGGCGCGGATCTGCGGCAGGTCGGGCGACAGGCCCGGGCTCAGCACCAGCTGGTGGGCATGTTGCAGCCAGGGGGTATCGAGGTCGCCGAGATGCATGGGCACTTCCGGCTCCAGGGACCGGAGCTGCGCAAGCCCCGGCGGCTCGAGGCGACTGTCGACCACCGCAAACGGCATGCCCAGCCGGTGCAGATGACGCGCAACCGACAGCCCGGTATCGCCGAGGCCGACGATGACCCGCTCCGGTTGTGCCTGTTGCGCCTTGTGTGCCATCCCCTGCATCAGCGAATCTTCAATGTGGCCAGGCCGATCAGCACGAGAATGACCGTGATGATCCAGAAACGAACGATGACCCTGGGTTCGGGCCAGCCCTTGAGTTCGAAATGATGGTGCAGCGGTGCCATGCGGAAGATGCGGCGCCCGGTGAGCTTGTAGGAGGCCACCTGCAGAATGACCGAGACGGTCTCCATCACGAACACCCCGCCCATGATGAACAGCACCAGCTCCTGCCGGACCATGACTGCCACCACACCCAGGGCAGCCCCGAGTGCCAGCGCACCGACATCCCCCATGAAGACCTGGGCCGGATAGGCGTTGAACCAGAGAAAACCCAGCCCGGCACCCACCAGCGCGCCGCAGAACACCACCACCTCACCCACACCGGGCACATGGGGAATGCCGAGGTAGCTGGCAAAGTGCACGTGCCCCGAGACATAGGCGAACACGCCCAGGGCACCGGCCACCATCACGGTGGGCAGGATGGCCAGTCCATCCAGGCCGTCGGTGAGGTTGACGGCATTGCTGCTGCCGACGATGACGAAATAGGTCAGCGGGATGAAGGCCCAGCCCAGGGGAATGAGGATCTCCTTGAAGAAGGGCACGATGAGGGTGGTCTCTGCCGGCACCTCGGCCGTGTAATACAACACCAGCGCGGCCCCCAGACCGACCACCGACTGCCAGAAGTACTTGCTGCGCGCGGAAAGGCCCTTGCTGTTGCCGTATTTCAGCTTGCGCCAGTCGTCCACACCACCAATGACGCCAAACAGCAGGGTGGTACCCAGCGCAATCCACACGAAACGGTTGTGCAGGTCGCTCCACAACAGGGTCGCCACCGCCACCGCCACCAGGATGAGGGTCCCGCCCATGGTCGGGGTTCCGGCCTTGCCCAGATGACTCTGCGGGCCGTCGTCACGCACCTGCTGGCCGATCTTGGCCTGGGTGAGCCAGCGGATCAGCGGCGGGCCGGCAATAAAGGAGATGAGCAGGGCCGTGAGCACCCCGAGGATGGCGCGCAGGGTCAGATACTGGAAGACCCGGAATCCGCTTTCATACTGGGAAAGCCACTGGAACAGCTCAAGCAGCATGATCGTGCCCTCCCTCGGATGCTGCCCTTTCATCGGGCCCCGCCAGGGCCTTGACCACCCGATCCATGGCCATGCTGCGCGAGCCCTTGACCAGCGCCGTCACTCCGGGGCCTGCGGCTTCTGCCAGCCGCGCGGCCAGTGCCTCGTGGCTTTCGAACACCTCGGCACCCTCGCCGAATGCCTCGGCCGCGGCCTCTGCCAGCGACCCCAGGGCAAACAGGCGTTCGATGCCATGGGTCCGCGCAGCCTCCCCCGCCGCGCTGTGCATCGCCCGTGCCTCCGCTCCGAGCTCACCCATGTCGCCCAGCACGAGCCAGCGCTCGCCCGGCTGCTCGGCCAGTACTTCGATAGCCGCGCCCAGCGAAGCCGGATTGGCGTTGTAGCTGTCGTCGATCAGGCGCATGCCGTGCACACCGGACACGGGCTGCAGGCGCCCGTGCACGGGCCGGAAGGCCTCGAGGCCCTGGCGTACCTCTTCCAGCGTTGCCCCAGCAGCCAGCGCAGCCGCTGCCGCAGCCAGCGCATTGGTGCGGTTGTGACGACCGGGCACTGCCAGCCGCACCTCGGCCTGCTGCCCCTGCCAGTGCACCACCAGATGGGCACCGCGTGGTTCCCCGCGCACCTCCGCCTCGGCGCCAAAGCCGAAACGGATCAGGCGCTGTCCGTGCAGACAGCCACGCCAGTATTCCTCGAAACGGTCATCGGCATTGATGATTGCGGTTGCATCCGGGCGCAACTCCTCGAACAGCTCGCCCTTGGCCTGCGCCACCCCCTCGAGATCGCCAAAGCCTTCCAGATGTGCCGGGCCGGCATTGGTCACGAGGCCGATGTCGGGGTTGGCGATGCGGGCCAGATAGCGGATCTCGCCGAAATGATTGGCCCCCATCTCGATCACTGCAAAGCGATGTTCGGGACGCAGCGAGAGCAGGGTCAGCGGCATGCCGATGTCGTTGTTCAGATTGCCGGGCGTAGCCAGCACATTGCCCCGCTGTTGCAGGATCGCGGCGATCATCTCCTTGACCGTGGTCTTGCCGTTGCTCCCGGTCAGGCCAATCAGTACCAGCTCTTCCATCCGCGCGCGCCATGCCGCGGCCAGCCGCCCCAGCGCCAGGCGAGTGTCCTCGACCCGGATGACCGGTGCATCCACGTCCACCGGCTCCCGGGCCAGCACCGCCGCGGCCCCGTCCGCCACCGCCCGGGATGCAAAGGCATGACCATCGAAGCGGGGGCCGGACAGGGCCACGAACAGGCAGCCCGGCGTGATCTGTCGGCTGTCGGTACAGACACCGGTGACTTCCACATCGGCACCCGTCAGACTGCCGCCGGTCATGCGTGCAATCTCGGCGGTCTTGAGCCAGCTCATCGCATCACCTCCTCGAGGTGACGCAGGATCTCCTCGCGGTCGCTGAGCCGGATGCGCTCGTCCCCGATGAGCTGGATCTCCTCATGGCCCTTGCCGGCCACGACGACCACGTCGCCCGGTTCGGCACTGTTGACGGCCAGATCAATGGCATGGATACGGTCGAGCTCGATGCGCACATGATCGGGGCGGGTAATGCCGGCCAGTACTTCCTCGGCGATGGCGGCCGGGTCCTCGCTGCGCGGATTGTCACTGGTCAGGATGACCCGGTCGGCCAGCTGCTCGGCCACTGCGCCCATCAACGGACGCTTCCCCGTATCCCGCTCGCCACCGCAACCGAACACCACCCAGAGACGGCCCGCGCAGTGTTCCCGTGCAGCCGACAGCACATGCTCCAGGGCCGCCGGCGTATGGGCATAGTCGACGATGACCAGCGGGCGATCACCACCGCCCAGGGGCTCCATGCGCCCCGGAATCACGGTCACCGCCGCCAGACGCTCGACTGCTTCCGCCAGATCGATGCCGCTGGACAGCAGCACGCCCAGGGCGGCCAGCAGGTTGGCGGCATTGAAACGCCCCAACAGGCGGCTGTGCAGCTCGGCACGCCCCTGCGGTGTGACCAGATCCAGGTGCATGCCATCACTGTCGAAGGTGATTCGTTCGACCACCAGCAGGTCCGGCTCGCCGGCCCGCTCCGGAATCAGACTGAACCCCGTCACAGACACGCCGCCGGCCAGCGATTCCGCCAGGGCCTCGCCTACCGGATCGTCCACATTGATGATCGCGGCCTCCAGATCCGGGCACTGGAACAGTCGGCGCTTGGCCGCGGCGTAGGTTTCCAGATCGCCGTGGTAATCGAGATGATCCCGGCTCAGGTTGGTGAACACGGCCGTACGGAAACGCACGCCGGCGACCCGATGCTGATCCAGGGCATGCGAAGAGACCTCCATCGCCACCTGCCGCGTTCCCCGGGCACGGAATGCATCGAGCAGCCCCTGGACGCCGATCGCATCCGGAGTCGTGTGCGTGCCCGGCTGCAGGGCATCCACCGGCCCGAAACCCAGGGTGCCGATGTACCCCGCCGGTGCCCCCGGCTCGCTCAGGGCCTGGGCCAGGATGTGCGCGACCGAGGTCTTGCCGTCGGTCCCGGTCACACCGTGCACCACCACATCCGCCGAGGGATCGCCATGATAACGCGCGGCGATGGTACCAACATGCCGACCCAGTTCGGGGATCGCGAACATCGGCACCGGCCAATCCAGATCCGCCGCGGAAACGGACGCGTTCGGCTCCCAGGCAATCGCCACCGCACCCTCGGCCACGGCATGGCCGGCATGAGCCAGGCCATGCTCCCGATGCCCCTGACGGGCCAGGAACAGGGTTCCGGGCACCGCCTTGCGGCTGTCGAGCGCCAGGGCATCGATCTCCCGCTCCTGGTGCGGGCGCACTTCGGCCAGCCCGGCAAGCAGCTCGGACAGCGCGCGCCGATGACGGGGGATCTGCATCATGTCGCATGCTCCCTGCCGGCACGGCGCACGGCCTGCAACTGGGCCGGCGCATCCGGGGCCACGTTGAGCAGCCTGAGCGCCGCGCGCATGACTCCGGCAAAGACCGGGGCGGCCACCTTGCCGCCGTAGTAGTCGCCCTGGGGCTCGTCGATCACCACCACGGTCACCACACGCGGATCCCTGGCCGGGGCCATGCCGGCAAAAATGGCGAAATAACGGTCCTCCGCGTAACCGCCGGCCACGGCCTTGTGCACGGTGCCGGTCTTGCCGGCCACGCTGTAGCCGGGAATGGCGGCAAGACGGGCCGTGCCCTCGTCGCTGACCACGCCACGCAGCATGTTACGTACGGTGCGCGCCGTTTCGGCCTTCATCACGCGCCGCGCCTCGAGCTTCTGTCCGGGCACGAAGTGGGCCGGATACAGCACGCCGTCGGCGGCCAGCACCGAATAGGCCTGCGCCAGTTGCAGCGCGGTCACGGAGACCCCGTAACCGAAGGCCAGCGTGGCCTTGTCCAGCTTGCGCCAGCGCTCGGGCGGATTGAGCAGCCCGGAACGCTCGCCGGGAAAGCCGGAGCCGGTCGAGCGCCCGAAACCGACCCGGGCAAGCCCCTCCCAGAGCTGCTCCGAAGGCAGACGCATGGCCAGCTTGCTGGCGCCCACATTGCTCGAGCGGATGAGAATATGGGCCAGATCGATGCGTCCGTTGTTGTGATCGTCACGAATCAGGTGGCCACTGACGCGGTAATAGCCGGGGCTGGTATCGATGCGCAACCCGCGCGGGACACGCCCGCTCTCCAGTGCCGCGGCCACCACGAACGGCTTGATGGTGGAACCGGGCTCGAACACGTCGGTCGCCGCCCGGTTGCGCAGCGCGGCCGGCTTGAGCCCCTTGCGATTGTTCGGGTTGTAGGAGGGCTGATTGACCATGGCCAGCACCTCGCCCGTGCGCGGGTCGAGCATGACGATGCTGCCGCCACGCGCATGGTGTCGCTCGACCGCTTTCTTCAACTCGCGATAGGCCATGTACTGCAGCCGGGAATCGATCGAAAGCCGCAGGTCGTGGCCCGGCTGGACCGGGCGGATCTGCTCGACATCGTCGATGACCCGGCCAAGGCGGTCACGGATCACGCGCTTGAGCCCGGGTTCGCCACTCAGCCAGGCATCCCAGGCCAGCTCCAGCCCCTCCTGGCCATGGTCGTCCACATTGGTGAAGCCGATCAGGTGCGCCGCCACCTCGCCCAGGGGATAGAAGCGGCGGTACTCGCGCTGCAGCGCCACACCAGGGAGCCCCAGTGCCAGCACCTTGCGCCCGAGATCCGGGTTGATGTGGCGGCGCAGATAGACGAACTCGCGGTCGGCACGGCTGGCGATGGTCTGCCACAGTCGCTCGGCCGGCACATCCAGCACACGGGCAAGCTCAGGCAGTCGCTCGCGTGCCTGCATCAGCTCACCCGGGTTGGCCCAGACCGAATCCACCGGGGTGCTGATGGCCAACGGTTCGCCGTTGCGGTCGGAAATCATGCCGCGATGGGCCGACATCTTCACAACCCGCAGATGCCGGGCATCGCCCTCCTCGCGCAGGAAGTCGCGATCTAGGATTTGCAGATCGATACTGCGTGCCGCCAGTGCCGCCATGCCGGCCAGCAGCACGCCGATCACGAAGTGTCGGCGCCCGAGGCCGAGCCCGCTGTCACGCCTGCCGCTCATGGCCCGATCACCGTAGTCTCGTCGGCGCGCGGCAGGTGCATCCCGAGCCGCTCGCGCGCAATCCGCTCGATGCGTCCGTGGGTGGCCCAGGCAGCCTGCTCGAGCTGCAGCCGCCCCCACTCGATCTCCAGGTCGTCCCGGGTGCGTTCGAGCTGCTGCAACTCGACGAACAGCTTGCGGCTCTGGTGCCGGGACTCGACCACCCCCAGGGCGCTGACCAGTACGGCCAGCGAGAGGAGCCCGATCATGATCCACTGCAGCCTCATGCCAGCCGCTCCGCCACACGCATCACCGCACTGCGGGCCCGCGGGTTGCGCCGCACCTCGTCCTCGCCCGGGCGCACCGCCTTGCCCACCAGCCTGAGCCGCGGACCCGGCTGGTCCTGCGGCGGCGGCAGACCGCGACGCGGCGCCTGCGGACCCCGTGCCTGCTCGCGCAGAAAGCGCTTGACGATGCGATCCTCGAGGGAATGGAAACTGATCACCACCAGCCGACCACCGGAAGCCAGCACCTCGACCGCTGCACGCAGCCCGCGCTCCAGATCCTCCAGCTCGCGATTGACATGGATACGGATGGCCTGAAAGCTGCGCGTGGCCGGATGCTTGCCGGGCTCACGGCGCGGTACCGCCGATGCCACGATCTCGGCCAGATCGCCGGTCTCGAGGATCGGGCGCTCGGATCGCCGCCGCACGATGGCCCGTGCGATGCGCCGCGCATGACGCTCCTCGCCATAGCGGAACAGGACATCGGCAATCTCTTGCTCATCCGCCCGGCCCAGCCACTGGGCGGCCGACTCGCCCTGCTCCGGATCCATGCGCATGTCGAGCGGCCCCGAACGCAGAAAGCTGAAGCCGCGCGTGGCATCGTCCAGTTGCGGCGAGGATACGCCCAGATCGAGCAGCACGCCACGGACATCCCCCACCCAGCCCAGCTCGCTGCAGTACTGGCGCATGCCGGCAAACGAGCCACGCCGGATCAGCAGCCGGGGCTCGCGCAGGGCCAGGCGCTTGGCCTCGGCCACCGCACGCGGATCCTTGTCGATCACCAGCAGACGGGCAGAGGGCGACAGCCGCTCGAGCAGGGCCCGGCTGTGCCCGCCCCGCCCGAAGGTTCCGTCGATGTAGTGACCGTTGTCGTCCGTCACCAGAGCCTCCAGCGCCTCATCGAGCAAGACCGGCGCATGTGCGTCATGTTCCGTCACAGCGACAGCGATTCGAGCGCGGCCGCCGGGTCGCCATGCTCGTCTTCGGCACGCCAGGCATCGCGCTCCTCGTTCCAGCGTACCTCGTCCCACAACTCGAACTTGCGCCCCTGCCCCACCAGCACCGCCTGCTTCTCGATACCTGCATATTCCCGCAGGGCCGCCGGCACCAGAATGCGACCGTGCCCGTCCATCTCCACATCGTGCGCATGACCAACCAGCTGACGCTGCAAGCGCCGCACACGTGGATCCATGTTGGGCTGATTCATGAGCGCCTGTTCGATGCGCTCCCATTCGGGCAGGGGATAGATAAGGAGACAGCCATCCTGGTCGATGGTCACGATCATGCGACCGGCACAGGATTCCCGCAGACGCTCGCGATACCGCGCCGGTATCGCCATGCGCCCCTTGGCATCCAGACTCAGATTGGCGACCCCTCTGAACAACCTCTCCCCCCTCGGTGCGGGCTGGGCAGGGAGAACCACAATCTCCCACTTCCTCCCACTTCCCTACACTATAGAAACCACCCTCCCCACCTGTCAAGAAAATCGGGGCCTTTTTCCGGAGATTTTCTCCTTTTGTGACAGACACTTACTGAGCGCAGCCCAAAGTGGGACAAGGCGCACAATCCGTCCCGTAAAACATCAAAAACCAAATCATCCAATTGGCGATGAATGCTGAGAAACTACTTTAAGAACGTGGCCCGGCTGCAGCCGGCAAGAAGACCAGCGGGAATGAAAAAGGCGGAACCCAAGGGTTCCGCCTGGAGAGATTTGGAGTCGGCCTGTAAGCCGGGTTCTGTCGAGGATGATCATTCATCTGGGGCATCCGTCACCGGATACCTCAAGCGGCCTACCCGGGTGCGATGCGGGCCACACCATTGCACCCCTATTTGGCCTTGCTCCGGGTGGGGTTTGCCGTGCCGCAGCGTGTTGCCACCTGCGCGGTGCGCTCTTACCGCACCCTTTCACCCTTGCCTGTGCCGGCTTGCGCCGGCCATCGGCGGTCTGCTCTCTGTTGCACTTTCCGTCGGCTCGCGCCGCCCAGGCGTTACCTGGCACCCTGCCCTGTGGAGCCCGGACTTTCCTCCATGCCCGCAAGGGGCACAGCGATCATCCGGCCGACTCCGAACCTGATGATACCACGGCATTGCGTCGCAGCCGGTCTGCCTTGATCCGCCCCAGCCAGCGATTGAGCGGATGGCGGCGATCAAGAAACCGTATCACCGGTTCCTTTCGACGCTCGTAACGGGCATGAAGTTCCCGCAAAACGGTTGAATCCGGATAAAGGGCCAAGCCCCGTTCCAGGGCCTGCATCAGACGCGCACGGTCGCCACAGGCCAGTTCGGCGCGTGCCAGGTTCAAAAACAGCTGCAACTCCGGGCGCGATTCGCCCTCGCGACAGGCAATACGGCACTGCACCACGCCGGCCGGATCACCTGCCAGGGTCTGCGACAACCCCTGCCAGGAGCGACAGATGCGCGTTTCCTCGTCCAGCACGCAATGCCGCTCCAGCAGTTCGCCAAAGAACACGGAAGCTACTTCGTAGTTCCCGGCCTTGAAGAACCGCATCCCCTCCTGAAATTCCTCCAGCGACTGGATCTCCTGGGTGGTCTCGTTCATGGCAGCAACCTCGTTTCATTGTTGTTATCGGCAATCCGGAAGTCCGGCCGCCGGTGGCCGTCACCGCAACGTGCGTCTCCGGAACCCGTACAGCAGCAGCACGCAACCCGGCCATGCACTTCAGCATGTAGGGTTCCGGCAACCTGCCCGCTGATTGTAGTGCCCCCGGCCCGGGCGGTTTCGAGATCTGCCGCACAAATCCCGGAATACACCCTATTACTGGGCGGGCTTCATGTCCAGCGCGGCCTGATACAGGACGCGCGGCTTCAGGCCATGGCAGCGTGCAGCAAGCCGGGCAGCCTGCCTGGGGGGCAATTCCTCCAGCAGGACGCGCAGGGTCCGCAGCGCAGCCTCATCCACCTGCTCGGCGTCGTTCGGGGACCGCCCTTCCGGGCCAACGACCACAACGAACTCGCCACGACGGTGATTGTCGTCGGCCAGCAGCCATTCGCCCAGCGAAGCCAGGGTGCCGCTACCCACCTGCTCATACTGCTTGGTCAATTCCCGGCACACGACCGCCGGCCTCTGCGCCCCCAGCACCTCGGCCATGTCGTCGATACTGTCCACGATGCGATGACAGGACTCATAGAACACCAGGGTCTCGTCGCAGGCAGCCAGCGCGGCGAGTCGCTTCCTGCGCGCGGCGGATCTGGCCGGGAGAAAGCCTTCGAAATGAAAACGGTCGGTAGGCAGACCGGAAACACTGAGCGCGGCCACCAGCGCCGAGGGGCCTGGCACCGGCACCACCGGCAGACCCTCCTCACGCAGGGCGCGTACCAGCACGAAGCCGGGATCACTGATCAGGGGCGTACCCGCATCCGAGACCAGGGCCAGTTTCGCACCACCCTCCAGCCGTGCGCGTACCTGCTCGATGCGCTGCTGCTCGTTGTGCTCGTGCAGACTGAGCATCGGAGTATCAA
This sequence comes from Gammaproteobacteria bacterium, assembly GCA_003696465.1. GTDB lineage: Bacteria > Pseudomonadota > Gammaproteobacteria > J044 > J044 > J044. Next base: position 10,125 of record RFHG01000192.1, read on the forward strand.
TGCCATGGTGCTGCAGCAGGCGCGTAGTGTGGCGGGTATCCTCTGCCAGGATCAGATCGACCTCCTGCAGCACACGCAGGGCACGCAGGGTGATGTCCTCCAGGTTTCCGATGGGTGTTGCCACGACGAAGAGCACACCTTGGCCTGCATCGCTTCGGTTATAATCCGCCATTCCGACTCCGCCGAGACAACGACACGAATGCGTGCCCTTCGCCTGCTTCCGATTCTTGCCCTGCTGGCCCTGATTGCGGCCTGCGCACCCACCCGTCCGGGACCCTCGGGGATGGAGCGCAGCCTGGCCGAGGCCCGTGCCCTGCTCGAACAGGGCGATCACCGAGGCGCCGTGGACATCTATGCCAAGCTTGCCAGACAGGCCGAACAGCCGCAACGCGACCGCCTGCAACTGATGGCACTCGAGGCCGCCCTCACACCGGATCTGCTGGAGCTTGCCAAGCAGTATCTCGCGGTGCTGGACGATCAATACCTGAACGAGGAGGAAAGGGCCCGCAAGCGCCTCGCCCAGGCCCGCATCGCCCTGCTGGAAAACCGGCCGGGAGATGCGCTGGATGCCCTCAGCTATCCGATCGACGGACTGCCACAGGACCTGCAGCAGCGCTTTGCCGAGGCCCGGGCCGAGGCACTTGCGCTGCAGAACCTGTATCTGGAGGCTGCCGGCGAATACCTCCGGCTGGCACGCGCCAGCCAGGACCCTCAACAGCGCCGGCAATGGGAAGAGAAACTGTGGAACACCCTCATTCAGGCCCCGGCCCTGGATCTGTACAACTGGCTGCTGCACAGCGATGACCCGGAACTGCGCGGCTGGCTGGAGCTGGCCTGGATCTACAATGGCACGCCGATACAGGGCGGCCAGCTTGAACCCAGGCTGCAGCAATGGGCCACGCGCCACCCCGACCATCCGGCCGCCTTCCTGCTGGAACGGCTACGCGCACAATGGGCCGAGATGCAGCACTACCCCACCCGCATTGCCGTCCTGCTGCCGCTGAGCGGCAAGCTGGCCCCGGTCAGCCAGGCCATCATCGACGGCCTGCTGGCCAGCTTTTATGCGGTGGCCGACAAGATGCAGACCCCCGAACTGCGCTTTCTGGATACCAGCGGGCACGAAGAGGATATCGGTACGCTCTATCGGGCAGCCGTCGACGAAGGTGCGGATTTCGTCATCGGACCGCTGCGCAAGCCGGTGGTCGAGGCCCTGGTGACCACCACCACGCTCAGCGTGCCCGTGCTCTCGCTCAACCGCATTGACGAGGACATCAATGCCGGCGACCTGCTGTACCAGTTCGGGCTGGCCCCGGAGGACGAGGCCGAACAGATCGCCGAGCGCGCCTCGATCGAGGGGCTCGAATTCGCCATCAGCTACACCCCGGACAATGCCTGGGGCCGGCGCATCGGCGAGCGCTTCAAGCAGCGCTTCGAGGAGCTGGCCGGACAGCTGCTGGCCAGCGGCTACCTGGACCCGCGCAGCGCCGATTACTCCACCACCATCATGCGTACCCTGAACATCGACCAGAGTCGCCTGCGCTACCGCCAGGTACAGGCCACCATTGGCCGCCCCCTCAAGTTCGAGCCGCGCCGCCGCGAGGACGTGGAGTTCTTCTTCCTTGCCGCCACACCGCGCCAGGCACGCCTGCTCAAGCCCCAGCTCAAGTATCACCGCGCCGGGGATGTGCCGGTCTATGCCACTTCGCTTGTGTATTCAGGCAATCCCGACCCGGTGGCCGACCGTGATCTGGACAGCGTGCTGTTCTGCGACATTCCCTGGCTGTTCGACGACACGCCCGATGCCGAACTCAAGGCACGCATCCGACAGGCCGACCCGGAGACCCTGCAGCGCCTGCCGCGACTGGTGGCGCTCGGTGTGGATGCCCTGCGCATCATCCCCTACCTGCGACGGCTGGCCAGCAACCCGCACGAACGCTATGCAGGGGTGACCGGCATCCTCCGGCTGGATGAAGACCGGCGCCTGCACCGGCGGCTGCGCTGGGCCCGCTTCGAGAAGGGGCGCCCAGTGCCCCTGCAACGGATTCCACAGACCGAACCCGCCACGGAAGGATCGCATGAACAACAGGGAGCGAAGGCAACTGGGGCAAGCGGCTGAACGCCGTGCGCGCGCCCACCTGGAGCGGCACGGACTGCGCTGCGAGGCCGTCAACTGGCATTGCCGCCATGGCGAACTCGACCTCGTCATGCGCGACGGTGACACCATCGTCTTCGTCGAGGTACGCTATCGCAGCCGGGCAGCCTATGGAGGTGCCGCCGCCAGCATTGACCCGCGCAAGCAGCAAAAACTGCTCCGTGCGGCACGTCATTACCTGGCCGGGCTGGGCACACAGCCTCCGGCCCGCTTCGATGTGGTGGCCATCGAGGGGGACCGCCTGCACTGGATCGTCGACGCCTTTGGCGCCTGAGTAGCGAGAAACGCATGAACGACATCGAACACATCCGCACCCACTTCCGCGCCAGCATCGACACCAAGGAGCGTGCCATGGAGGCCCTCGACGCGGCCATCGCCCGTGCCGGCCTGCGCATGGTCGAGGCCTTGCGAGAAGGCAGAAAGATCCTCTCCTGCGGCAACGGCGGCTCGGCCGGCGACGCCCAGCACTTCTCTTCCGAGCTGCTCAACCGCTTCGAGCGCGATCGTCCGGGACTGCCGGCCATTGCGCTGACCACCGACAGCTCCACGCTCACCTCGATTGCCAATGACTACAGCTACGAACAGGTGTTCGCCAAGCAGGTCCAGGCACTGGGACAGGATGGCGATCTGCTGCTGGCCATTTCCACCTCCGGCAACTCGCCCAATGTGGTCGCCGCCATCCGCGAGGCCCAGCGGCTCGGCATGGGGGTGATCGCGCTCACCGGACGCGATGGCGGTGAAATGGCCGGTCTGCTCGGAGGCAGCGATATCGAACTGCGGGTCCCGGCCGAATCGACTGCCCGGGTACAGGAAGTGCACCTGCTGCTGATCCACTGCCTCTGCGACCTCATCGACCGGCATCTCTTCTTTGGCGATTCATGACCGGCCGCCGGCAACTCGCTCGCCGGCTCGGCGAGCTGTTCCCCCCGGAGCGCCTGCACCTGGACGCGGCCGACTGTATCCCCTACGGCTACGACAACGCCCGCGTCCAGGCCCTGCCCGATGCCGTGGTGCTGGCCGAAACGGAAGAGGAAATCCTGGCCCTGGTGCAGCTGTGCCGCGAACTGCGGACCCCGCTCATCGCGCGCGGTCGCGGCACCGGCACCACCGGTGCCACCGTGCCGACACAGGGCGGCATCGTGCTGAGCCTGGAACGCATGAACCGGATCCTCGAGGTCAACCCCGACGACCGCCTGATGGTCGTGGAACCGGGTGTCACCAACGCCGCCGTGCAGCAGGCCGCAGCCAAACACGGATTCTTCTGGGCCCCTGACCCGACCAGCAGCGCCACCTGCACCGTGGGCGGCAACCTGGCCTACAACTCGGCCGGCCCGCGCGCGGTCAAGTACGGCACCACCCGCGACCATGTGCTCGGCCTGCGTGCCGTCACCGGACGCGGTGAACTGATCCGTACCGGCACCCGCACCACCAAGGGCGTGGTCGGCTACGACCTGACCCGGCTGCTCATCGGCAGCGAAGGCACCCTCGCCATCATCACACGCGCCACGCTGCGTCTGCTGCCCCAGCCACCCTGCAAGCGCACCCTGCGCGCACTCTACCGTGACATGGGCAGCGCGGCCCGCGCGGTGGCCGATATCATGGCCCAGCCCGTCACCCCCTGTGCGCTGGAATTCATCGACAGCGCGGCCCTCGACCTGGTGCGCGACGACATCGAGCTGCCGCCGGAGGCCCGCGCACTGCTCATGATTGAAGTGGACGGCAGCGAAGCGGCCATCGACAGCGACACCAGGGCCGTCGCCGATGCAGCACGCAATGCCGGCTGTATCGAACTGCGCAGCGCCGCCAGCGCACAGGAAGCCGCCGACCTCTGGGCCGTGCGCAAGGCCCTCTCGCCCAAACAGCGCCAGATCGCGCCGAGAAAGATCAACGAGGACGTGGTGGTCCCCGTCTCGCGTCTGCCTGAACTCATCGAGGGCATCGAGGCGCTGGGCAGAAAACACGGGATTCATATCGTCAACTTCGGTCACGCCGGCAACGGCAACATCCATGTCAACCTGCTGATCGATCCAGACGACCCGGACCAGGCGCGTCGGGCCGAGGCCTGCCTGGATGCCATCTTCGACCTGGTGCTGGAACTGGATGGCACCCTGTCCGGAGAACACGGCATCGGTCTGGTGAAGAAGCAGTTCGTCTCCCGCGAGCTTGGGGTCTCCGAGCTGGAGCACATGCATGCCATCAGGCAGGCATTCGACCCGGATGGCATCCTCAATCCGGGCAAGGCCCTGCCCGACGCCTGAACCCGGGCAGCCGCCCCTGAAAAGGCACCAGGCCGAAAGACCTATGCCCGATGTTCTCTCAGCCAGCGCTCGGCCAGACGACCGGCCTCCAGCCGTTCTTCCGGGCTCAGCTCCCTGGCCACCCGTTCTCGGTAGCGCGCGGCATTGACCGACCCCAGCTCCGCGGCAATGGTGTACCACTTGTAGGCCTCGACATCGCTGCGTGGCACGCCCTCGCCCATGGCAAAACAGCGCGCGAGATTGGCACAGGCGCGCGCCTCGCCACCCAGAGCGGCCTGGTAGTACCAGCGGGCAGCCTGCTCGAAGTCCTGCGGCAGGCCCTCACCGGTATCGAACTTGAGGCCGATGTTGTACTGGGCCTGCGGATGGCCCTGCTCTGCCGCCATGCCGAACCAGCGTGCAGCCTCGGCAACATCCCTGGGCACCCCATCGCCTGCCTCGTAGAGAATGGCGAGATTGTAGGCAGCATCGACAAAACCCTGCCCGGCAGCCTTCAGATACCACTCGGCGGCCCGTGAGGGATTCCGCTCCACGACCTGGCCCTCGTCATAAACAACGCCCAGGTTGTACTGGGCCTGCGGATCGCCCGCCTCGGCCAGCTCGGTCCACAACCTGATGGCAGTAGCGACATCACCGTTCTGCCAGGCCTGGGCAGCCTCCCGAAACAGGTCATTCATGCGCGCTTTCTCCCGGCACGATATCGAGGATGCACAGCGTATCACCCTGGGCGCGGAAATGGATGTCATGCGCCCCGATGCGCACCCCGTAGACCCGCTCGTCCGTGGCCCCGGCACGGTAGGCCGGGCGCGGATCCCAGGCCACGACATCCACGATCAGCTTCCGGAGCGCGGCCAGTTCCGCATCACGCGCCAGCGCTTCCTCTGCCGCTTCGGCCAGCACCACCGGACTGCGCTCGGGTGGCGCCGCGGCAAAGCCGCCCCGTGCATCGGGCAGGCTCTCGGCCCAGGGCAGATAGGGCTTGATGTCGAATACCGGCGTGCCATCGAGCAGATCTCCGCCCCGTAGCCACAGCTCGGCACGACCCGATACCAGCCGAACCTCCTCCAGGGCAACCACGCTCAGGCCAAGGGGATTGGGCCGATGGGTCGAGCGGCTGGCAAAGACACCGATGCGCCGGTTGCCCCCCAGCCGCGGTGGCCGCACGGTGGGCCGCGCCTGACCGCGGGCCACCGCATGAAAGCCGAAGATCAGCCACACATGGCTGAATTCCTCCAGCCCGGTGACCGCCTCGGGCACATCCCAGGGCGGCAACAGCTCCAGGCGCATGCGCACATCCGGAATCAGCCCCGGTTGGCGGGGAATACCGAACTTCTCGCGAAAGGGAGAGTGAATGCGGCCTACCGGGTGGAGGGTGAGCTCGTTCATGGTGGGGAGGATAGGGGAATGGGGATGGGGTGACAAATGGATATGGCTTTGTGCCACAGGTCGCGAGGCACCATTGCCAGGAAAACGCGGCCTGCCCCTGTTGCATTATTTACACAAATTTCTTGGCTTTTCATGTATTGCATACTCGCTATCTCGAGCGCCCACAACACTGTTCGGTTTTACACATGAATCCTTTTCGACACGCATTAATTTCGTACCCGCTTCGCGGGCACGAGTTCATTTCTTTTGCACGCGCAAAAGAAACGAACCAAAGAAAACGCGGCCGGGAACGCGCCTGCTGCGCAGGTTCCCGACTCCGGGCA
>RFHG01000193.1 GCA_003696465.1 Gammaproteobacteria bacterium
GCTGTTCTACTTCCAGGAGAGCCTGTTCGAGGCCGTGCCCCTGGCCTACCGCTACCTGGAGCGCGCCCTGCGCCGGACCTATGGCAACCATGCCGATGGCACGCCCCGGGTGCAAGCCCCCAGTTTCCTGCGCTTCGGTTCCTGGATTGGTGGCGACCGTGACGGCAACCCGAACGTAAAGCCGGAGACCACCGCAACGGCGGTACGCCTGCAGATGCAGGAAGTGCTGGTGGAATACCTGCGCCAGGTCAACGCCCTGCGCCATGTGCTGACCCATTCCATTCACTGGTGTCAGCCCTCGCCCGCCTTCCTCGAGAGCCTGGATGCCGATGCCACCATGGCCCGGGCCGTGTTCGGCGACCGCCCCGACAGCTATGTCAACGAGCCGTACCGGCGCAAGCTCTATTTCATGCGCCACCGCCTGGAGCAGACCCTGGAAGTGGTCCGCCGCCGGATCCAGGGTGAGCAGGCAGTGCTCACCAGCCATGCCTATGCCTCGGCCGAACAGCTGCTGGACGACCTGCGCCTGATCCGCGATTCGCTGATCAGTCATGGTGACGGGCAGATTGCCGAAGGTCAGCTCAAGGATCTCATCCGTCTGGTCGAGACCTTCGGCTTTCACCTGCAGTATCTCGATATCCGCCAGGAATCCACGGTCCACACCAACACCGTGGCCGAGGTGCTGGCACGCATGGAAGACATGCCGGACTACCACAGCCTGCCGGAATCCGAACGGGTCACACTGCTGGCGGAGCTGATCGACCGCGACACCCTGCCCGAGATCGATACCGAGGGCATGGAGCCGATGGCGGCCGAGACCCTGGCCGTGTTCGACACCATGGTGCAGATGCGCGAGGAGACCGGACAGAATCCCTTCGGCAGCTATGTCATTTCCATGACGCATGCCGCCAGTCATGTCATGGAGGTGCTGTTCCTCGCCCGCCTGCGCGGCCTCGCCGGCCGCGATGCCGAGGGCAGGGACTTCTGCCATGTGGTGATCTCGCCCCTGTTCGAGACCATCGAGGACCTCCAGCATGTCGAGGAGGTGCTCACCTGCCTGCTCGACAACCCGGTCTATGCCCGCATGCTCAGGGCCTCCGGCAACCGCCAGGAGGTCATGCTGGGCTACTCCGACTCCTGCAAGGACGGCGGTATCCTCGCCTCGGCCTGGAACCTGTACGAGGCGCAGAAGAAGATCCTCGCCATCACCGATGCCCATGGCGTGGAGACCCGCCTGTTCCATGGCCGTGGCGGCACCATAGGTCGTGGGGGCGGCCCCACCCATGATGCCATCCTGTCGCAGCCGCCGGGCACCGTGCACGGCGAGATCAAGTTCACCGAACAGGGCGAGGTGCTGTCCTACAAGTACAGCAACGTGGAGACGGCCTCCTACGAACTGACCATGGGGGCCACCGGCCTGATCAAGGCCAGCCGGGGCCTGATCGGCCCCGTTACCCAGGACCGGGAAGAGCAGATCCGGACCATGGATCGTATCGCACAGGCCGGCGAGGAGGCCTATCGCCAGCTCACCGACCGTACGCCGGGCTTTCTCGACTACTTCTACGAGGTGACACCAGTGGTGGAGATCGGCCAGCTCAACATCGGCTCGCGCCCCTCGCACCGCAAGGTGACCGACCGTTCCAAGGGCTCCATCCGTGCCATTCCCTGGGTGTTCGGCTGGGCCCAGTCACGGCATACCATCCCGGCCTGGTATGGCATCGGTTCGGCGCTGGAAAAGCTGCGCCAAGAAGAACCCGGCTGCACCGAAAAGCTCAAGGCCATGTACCGCGAATGGCCCTTCTTCCGCGCCCTGCTGAGTAATGCGCAGATGGCGTTGACCAAGGCCAACATGAAGGTGGCGGAGGAATATGCCAGCCTGTGCCACGACCAGGAACTGGCACGGCGCATCTTCGGCATGATCCGCGACGAGTACGAGCGTACCGTGCGCCAGGTGCTCGAGATCAGCGAAAGCCGGCAGCTGCTCGACGAAAATCCCATCCTCCAGCTCTCGCTGTCGCGGCGAGACCCGTATCTGGATCCGCTCAACCACATCCAGATCGTGCTGCTCAGGCGCCATCACGACGACACCGCACCGGAGGAGGAGCACGAGAAATGGCTGGCGCCCCTGTTGCGCACCATCAATGCCATTGCCTCGGGCATGCGCAATACCGGCTGAGTCTTGACCTCTCTCACGCGGAAAGGCCGGGCATTTGCCCGGCCTTTCCGCGTCTTGTCGACACCCGTCGAAATCAGTTCTGCAACAGCGCTACCTGGTCGCTGATCTGGCGCAGGTTGGCTCGCGCAAGAGGATGCCCCTGGGCCGCCGCGCGGCGAAACCACTCACGGGCACGATCCAGGTCGCGAGGCACTCCGAGCCCCTGTGCGTAAAGCTCGCCCAGCCGGTTCTGGGCAACGGCCCAGCCCGCACGGGCCAGCCGTTCGAAACAGCGGGCAGCGGCCTGGGGATCACGCGCCTCGCCATTACGTCCGAGCAGCAGGTTCATGCCGCGTTCGTAGAGCAGGACCGGCTCATCGGCCGGAGACAGCGCTTCATCTGCCCAGGCAAGGGCCGGCAGCAGACACAACAACAGGAGTACGGATTTCATTGCCTCACACCTCGTCGGCCGGTTCATGCCTTCAGCATTTGCCAACAGGACCGCAGGTGCAAGTACTCAAGCTTGAAAGGGTTAAGTGGTTCACAAATCGGACGCCCGGGGCGACACGAGGCGGAACGACGCCCCCAGCGCCTGGCGCACCGCGTCCGGTGTGAGTTCGAGCGGATCCTCGGCCCGCAGGCTCATTGGATGCTCGTAGGCACGCTCGCATTCCAGGGCCTCGACCGGCGTACCCTCCAGGGTCTGCAGCCACAACCGCGTGCTGCGCACAAAGCTGTATCGACTCAGCGGCAGGTCGGTACGCGTCACGCGCAGCACGCGATAGCGGCCGGGACCCACCGTTCCCGCCTGTGCAGGCGGCCTGGCCAGAATGAGGCGGCATTGCTCGTCCCACACCGTGGCGTGCCGTTGATCCGAGGCACGCCCATACTGGAAGCGCAGGCTCTGCTGTTCAGCCGCCACCGGCAGCGGCTTGCGTATCTCGAGCACGGCACCATCGAACCAGTCCGCAGAGGGCGCCTCGGCCGACATGCCCGCACAGCCCGCCAGCAACAGCAGGCTGGCAAGCATCAACAAGTGGCGGGAAATCAACGGGGCCGCTCCATCAGCAGGTATTTGCCGAAGGCATGGCGGAATTCCTGCACGGTAATCGGACCCGGCAGATCGGGCTCACCCAGACTGCCGGCATGCTGGCAGCTGATGGTCTCGATCCTGGGACCCTTCAGGGTCTTCAGCCACAGGGTCGTCATCTGTATTTCCTCGTCACCGGAGGGCATGGACGCGTACCGGGTACGCTCGACCCGATACAGACCCCCATTGACTGGGCCATCCTGGCGTTCGGCAAAATGCAGGGTACACTTGACCTTCCAGGCCGTTACGCTGAACCAGCCCAGGGGACGGCCCTCGGCAAAGGCGACGTTCTTTCCGCCGGGCTCGAAGGGGCGCGCGATCTGCAACGTTGCACCCCGGGCCGCATCGTGCAGTGGAGGCGAGGCCGTTTCCGTCGCGGCAGGCACACGGCCCACGGAGGAACAGGCGGACAACAGCAGCAGGGCCGGAACGGCCAGGAGACGACGGATCATGGAAACTCCAAAACGGTTGGCCAACCCCATTCTATCCCCTAGCCCGGGGCTACGGGAAGCACGATGAACGGGGATCCGATGTGGTTCGTCAGCGCGGTGGCCACGGTGACCCTGGCCGGAGGCATGACGCTGATGCTCGCCGCCCTGCTCGGGCGACCGGGCCGGGCCATCAGTGACACGCAGCGCTTTGACCAGTGGCTGCCGTGGCTGAGTCATGCCGGCGTGGTGCTGGCCGTGACCGGGGGCCTGACGGCCGCCCTTGCCCACCTCGGGCAGGCCGCCTTTCTGCTGGCGATACTCGGCCTCGGTTTCGTCTTCCAGCGCACCCATGTGCTGCGCCTGATCAAGGCGGCTCGCTGCCCTGCCAGCCGCGGTGATGACGGTGCTCATCGTCAACTGCTTCTGGCCCTTGGGTTGTGGTGGGGGGTCTCCGTGCTGCAGACGGCGGGGGCCTGGCTGGCGCTCTGCCTGCTCCTTCCCGGTGCCTGAGCACGCCCGCCGTGCGACTCAGTCCAGTTCACGCAGCAGACGAAAGCCGAGATTCACGTCCAGTTCGTCGCGCAGTCGGGGCAGACGCGCGGCACTGCGGGCCATGACTGCCGGATCGAACCAGGACCCGCCCTTGACCACGATCCGCTTCGGATCACC
>RFHG01000194.1 GCA_003696465.1 Gammaproteobacteria bacterium
CCATCGCGGGTCACGTTGTCGAGAAAATCACCTTCCAGTTCCTCCTTGGGCGCAAAGGCGACCGAATGCACCAGGCAGTCCAGGCCATCCCAGTAATCGTCGAGATGTTCGAACACGGCCTCGATCTCGCTGTCGCTCTGAACGTCGCAGGGGATGACGATATCGGAACCGCACTCCGCGGCAATCTTTTCCACCCGGTCCTTCAGGCGGTCATTCTGGTAGGTGAATGCCAGTTCGGCGCCTTCGCGATGCATGGCCTTGGCGATGCCGTAGGCGATGGAACGGTTGCTTGCCACGCCAACGATGAGCGCGCGCTTGCCAGCCAGAAAACCCATGAGGCAATACTCCTTCGTGTGGAACGGTTGATCGGCCGGGCGCCCGGCAGGGCGATGGTTCCCAGAGACCTGCAAAGCGTAATAAGATGACCGGGCCTTTACAAGAACAATTTGCCGCCTCCGGAGCCCGCTGCGCATGGAAAACCGTTTCACGGTCAAGGATCTCGTTTACTTCGCCGTGCTTGGCCTGATCATCCTGCTCATTCTGCTGGCCATGTATCAGGTCGACCGCCAGTGGCTGCGGCTTACCCAAATGGAACAGAGCCTGCGCGAACAGGCCGAGGATCTGCGTGGTCTGCGACAGATGCTGGCCACGGGCGCACCCGTGGCTGCCGGGAGGGAATCCGTCACGCCAGCAGAAGCGGAAGGCTCCGGGCAGGACATCCCCCCAGTCTTTCGCCGGGCCTGGCAGGCCACCCGGCAGCCCGACTATGCCCAGGGCGACTGGCTGGTGGAGTCCTTTGGCGTCAACCTGAAGAGCATCACGCCCTTCATCTCGGAAGATGCCTACGCGGCCGAGGTGCAGGGCTATGTACTGGAAAGCCTGCTGGTACGCGATCCGGACACCCTGCAGTGGCAGGGCTTGCTGGCGCGGGACTGGGATGTCAGCAAGGACGGACTGACCTTCCGTTTTCGCCTGCGCCCCGAGGCGCGTTTCTCCGATGGCGAGCCGGTGACGGCCGAGGATGTGGCATTCAGCTGGCGTTTCATCATGAACGAGGCCATCCAGGCACCCAGGGAGCGGGCGTATTACCGCAAGATCGACCGGGTGAGCGTCCTGGGGCCGCACGAGGTCGAATTCCACTTCAGCGAGCCGTACTACGATGCACTGTCCCTGGCCGG
>RFHG01000195.1 GCA_003696465.1 Gammaproteobacteria bacterium
CCCGAAACAGCTGGATCTCCACCTCGGGCAGGGTCGAGACGCGATCGGGCACGCTCTCCAGCCGGGCGGCCTGGAAGACCACGGCGGCACTGCCGACGGCCACCCCCGGGGCACCGGAAACGCCCTCCATGCTCAGGTCGATGCCATTGCGCGGATGGGCCTCGACACGGGCAAACTCGCCGGCCGCCTCGGCATGGCTGATGGCACCGGCCAGCTGGGCTGCCAGCGTCACCAGCATGGACAGGTGGTCCTCGTTGAAACGCTGGGCGGCGCGATTCTGCACCACCAGCACGCCGAGCAGCCGGCGCTGATGAATGATCGGAACGCCCAGAAAGGCCTGATAGGGCTGTTCGCCGGTTTCGGGGAGAAAGCGGAACGCCGGGTGTTCGGGCGCGCGATCGAGATTGATCGGTTCGGCCCGCTCGGCCACCAGGCCAACGAGCCCCTCGCCAAAGGCCAGCGAGACCCGGCCGACGGCATCCGGACTGAGCCCCACGGTGGCCTTGAGCACCAGCCGCGCCTGATCCGGCAGGGCCTGATAGACCGAACAGACATCCACCCCGAGCGCCTCGCGCACGCGGGTGACGATAATGCTCAGGGCCTCGTCCAGATCCCTGGCCGTGCTGACTTCCTGTACGATCCGACGCAAGATATCAAGCATGATTCACGCACCACCCCGAAGGGCGGCGTCCTCTGGCGGCAAGGCCGGCCAGGATGACCGGCCTGGCGCGATCAGGCAGTGCCCTTTTCCCCGCCCTGATCGACCTTCTGTGGCATGTCGGACCGGGTCTGCTGCCCGGTTTCCGGGAAAACCAGGGGCGCCAGCTCGTTGAGCGCCCGCTCATAGACCTTGCGCTTGAAGAACACCACCTCGCGCATGGGATGCCAGTAGTCCACCCAGCGCCAGCCGTCGAACTCGGGCTTGTCGGTGGCCTCGAGATTGAAGCGGCTCTCGTCGCCAACCAGACGGAGCAGGAACCAGCGCTGCTTCTGGCCTATGCATACCGGACGCGATCGGCGCCGGATCATGTAGCGCGGCAGCCGGTAACGCAGCCAGCGCCGCGTCTGGCCCAGTATCTCGACGTCCTCGGGCCGCAGGCCGGTCTCCTCGTACAGCTCCCGATACATGGCCTCCACCGGCCGTTCATTGGCGGCAATTCCGCCCTGCGGGAACTGCCAGGCGTCCTGCCCGCGCCGCTTGGCCCAGAACACGCGGCCCTCGTCATTGACGAGTATGATGCCGACATTCGCCCTGAAGCCATTGGAATCAATCACTTGTGAATGCCTCACTGCATCGTTCGGTTCATTTTTCCACAACCACCGCGCCCCGGCAAGCACATCCGCGGGCAGCAACAGGGTACAATGCCGCAGCGTACAAGCAGTGGATATGCAGCCCATGGGACTGGCCATTTTCGACCTCGACAACACCCTCATCGCCGGCGACAGCGACTTCCTCTGGGGCGAACACCTGGTGGCCCTGGGCGTGGTCGATGCCGATGAATACGCCGAGGCCAACCGGCGCTTCTACGAGGACTACAAGGCCGG
>RFHG01000002.1 GCA_003696465.1 Gammaproteobacteria bacterium
ATCGGCCCGCTCCACTTGAAGAGCCAGTCCTTGAACTCCTGGTTGATGCGGGCGTCCTCGAGGCCGGCGCCCTCGACGATCTTGCTGTGGCGTTCATCCATGGTCTGGTGCTCCGTGGCGCAGCGCAGCGTCGGGGTCGCCCGACCCTGCAGGCGAGGATAGCCCGCTGCGAAGAGGGGCGTCGAGCAGGCGGCTGTCGAAGAGCCAGGGCCCCGTCCAGGTCTGCGCTTCACAGCCAAGCAGAGCCTGCACGAGAGTCTGGCGGAGCGCGTCGAGCCCCTCTTCCGACACGACGCTCACCGAGACGTCCGCGTCCGACGAGGGCCCGTGCAGGTCGGCCTTGCTGGCGACGCGCAGCAGTCGGGCGCCCGCTGCCTGCGCAGCCAGCGCCCCCGCCTGCTCCAGGGCCTCCTCGTCGGGCCAGCGCAGGCCGCCCTCCGCCAGCAGCAGCACGACGCGCGCCCCAGCCACGCGCCGCTGCGCAAGCGCCAGGGCCTGCGCGTCCAGCTCCGTGGCCCGCTCGAGCCCAAGGCCAGGCGTGTCGAGCAGCCTGACGACGAGGCCGCCGCTGCGCAGCGCCTCGGGGATGGCCACGCCCGCCAGCTGCGCAGGCGCAGGAAGCGCCGCCATGACCCCCACATGGTCGCGCGTCGCGCCCGGCTCAGCGGAGACGATCGAAACGTCGCGCCGGGCAAGGGCGTTGACGAGCGAGCTCTTGCCCGCGTTGACCTCCCCCACCACCGCGACGGTCGCAGGCGCCAGCAGCGCCGACAGGGCGCAGCTGACGCGACGGATCTCCTCGAGCTCCGGCGAGGCGCCGTCCCAGCGCCGCCAGCGCCCAGGCTGCGCAAGCAGCGCAGGCGCCGCTGCGGGACTGGCCGCCTCGGTCAGCGCCGACAGCGCCAGCGCCTCCAGCGCATCCTCCGCCCAGGGCCAGCGCTCACGCGGCGTCGGCTCGGGGCGCCGCGCAGCTCCCGCTGCCTCGAGCCGTCCTGCCAAGGCGCGCAGCGCCGCCGGCCCCGCGTGCACGCTGATCGTCAACTGCTCGGGCGTCCACCTGCTCAAGAGAGCCTGGTCGACGCCCTCGATCGTCGCCACCGCTGCGCGGCCCACGGCTGGCGCTGCGACGCCAAGGG
>RFHG01000196.1 GCA_003696465.1 Gammaproteobacteria bacterium
CCGGCCTGCTCGGTGCTGCGTGGCCCGATCGCCTGCAGCAACGTGAGCGTCAGCGGCACGGCCGGTCACGGGCAGTGGTTCGATCTCTCCGCGCCCGGTGTAGCCGGTGCCCTGCGCTATACGTTGAATGTCGATCCCTGGCTGCAATACGACTGGAATGGAAATGGCAATCTCGACAACGACCCGGCGGCCGATGTGGTCTGGGGCATCTTCCGTGGCGATGACCGCGTCATCCACTGGCGGGAGCAGCGATGAGGGCACGCGGTTTTACCCTGGTCGAGCTGGTGCTGGTCATCATCCTGCTCGGCATCCTGTCGGTGTATGCCGCGGCCCGCTTCAGCGCCGGCGGATACGCCCTGCGTGCCGCTGCCCAGGAGCTGGTGGAGGCGGTACGCTTTGCCCAGCAGCGCTCCATGAGCAACAGTGGCGCTGCGCGCTATGCCATCAGCATCCAGCCGGGCGGCTTTCGCGTCACCCAGGGGGGCGCGGATGTGCCCAATCCCATGACCGGCCAGTCACCCTACACCGATGACGGCTGGGCCGGGAAGGGTATTTCCACCAATGCCGGCATCACGCTGGAGTTCGACGCCCGCGGCGAGCCCTTCGATGCCGCCACCGGCAACAGCCCGGGGGTTGTGGATGTGACCCTGAGCAAGGGCTCCGAAACGGCCCTGGTGCGTATCCAGCCGATCACCGGTTATGCGAGGGTCCAGTGATGCGCGCGCGGGGTTTTTCGCTGCTCGAACTGCTGGTGTTCATCGTCATTGTCAGCATTGTGCTGCTGGGTCTGGTTGGGCTGTTTGCCACCAATGTGCGCGGCAGCGCCGATGTACTGCTGCGCCAGCAGGCCATCGAGGTGGCGAGGGCCTACATGGAAACGGTCAAGAACCGCAAGTGGAACCACAATACCCCGGCCGGCGGCGGCTGCGTGAATACCGGTTCCGGTTACTGCCCGACGGGGCCTGCCGCCGCACCCATCGGCAACGATGGCCAGGCCCGGGCCGACTACGACGATGTGGATGACTACAACGGCATTGACGAGGCCCCGATGACGCTGGACGCCGGCGGCAACCTGGTGCCCGTGGCCGGTCTGGGCGGCTACCGCGTGCAGGTGGCGGTGAGCCAGCCGGGCAGTGCACTTTCCGGCGTGGCGGCTGCCGACCAGCGCCTGATCACGGTCACCGTCACCGCGCCGGACGGCCAGCGCATCGTGCTCAACGCCATTCGGGTGAACTACTGATGCAGTGGCGGCGCGACAGCGGCTTTACCCTGATCGAGCTGATCGTGGTGATCATCGTGCTGGGCATCATTGCCGGCGTGCTCGGCGGCTTCATCTACAGTGCGGTGCGCAGTTACGAAGACACCCACCAGCGCAGCGAGCTGGTGGCCCGGGCCCGGGTCGCCCTGGAGCGGCTCGCGCGCGAGGTGCAGCATGCCGTGCCCAACAGTATCGAGGTGCTTGCCGGCGGTACCGGGGTGCAGTTTGCCACCGCCCGCACCGGTGGCCGTCTGGTGCACGTCACCGAGGATTTCGGCACCGGCTTCAGGCGCCGCAACCGGCGCTTCGTCACCAACGTGACACGGCAGGAACTGTATTCGGTCGGTAACGGCAAGAGCGTGGGCAGTGGCGATCTGCTGGTGATCGCCAACACCTCGCCGGGCGATCTCAAGAGTGGTGCTACCGTGGCCGTACTCTCGGGCATCATCGCGGCCGATGCGGCCCAGGATGGCGTGACCGAGGCCCAGGTGCTGCAATTCGCCAATCACCGCTTCCCCTACGACAGCCCGGGCCTGCACTACCAGATCATCGACTACACCCATGAGGTGGGCCTGCTCGGCAGTGGCCTCTACTGGCATCGTGCAACCGGCCTTTCCGGTTACGACAACAGCGCCGGTTGGAGTGCCGCCGACCCCCTGCTGGTGGATGGTGTGAGCAATGTGGCCTTCAGCTATTTCCCCGGCTCGGGCCAGTCGGGCGGCATCCTGACCGTGACCCTGCAGCTGACCGAGGGCGACGAGACCATCTCGCTGGTGCGCGAGATGCATGTGAGGAACACGCCATGAGGAATACCGCGCGGCATGCCGTTCCACACCCGCCGGGGGGGCAGCGTGGGGCCTCCGTCATGACCGCCGTGTTCCTGATCACGGCGCTCGCAGTGCTGGGTGCACTGCTGGTACGTCTGATGGTGCACGGCAGCACCATTGGCATCGACGACTGGTATTCCGCACAGGCCTTCCAGGCCGCGGAGACGGGCATCGACTGGGCCGCCCAGCGGATCGGCAGCGGTACGGCCTGTCCCTTCACCGGCAGCGGTGCCCTGCCCGACGGGGCGGCGTTTCAGGTCAGCGTTGGCTGCACGGGCGATCTCGGCAACGGCCGCCGCCTGTACACCATCTACAGCACCGGCAGCCAGAGCAGCGCCCTGGGCGCCATTACCCGCCGGGTCATCGTGGAATACATGCCCTGACCGGCGGATGCCGGCAAACTATTCCATGCCCAGCTCCTTCAGCTTGCGCGTGAGCGTGTTGCGACCCCAGCCCAGCAGCCGCGCGGCATCCTGCTTGCGCCCGCCGGTGTGATCCAGCGCCGCGCGGATCATGATGCGCTCGAACTGCGGCTCGGCCTGCTCCAGCAGCGGAGTATTGCCCATGGCCAGTTGCGCGCGTGCCCACTGGTCCAGTGCCTCCTGCCAGCTGCGCACGGGCTGGCCCTCCGACTCGATGCCTCCTTCCGGGGCATGCAGCTCTGTCGGCAGGTCGCTGAGGTGGATTTCGTGGCCGGCGGCCATCACGGTCAGCCACCGGGCCAGGTTCTCGAGCTGGCGCACGTTGCCCGGCCAGTCGAGCCGCTGCAGGTATTCCACCACCTCGGGGCGGGGCTGCTTGGGTTCCACCTCCAGCTCCTTCGCCGCCGCCTGCAGAAAGTGATCGAGCAGCAGCGGGATGTCCTCGCGCCGCTCGCGCAGCGCCGGCAGGTGGATGCGAATCACGTTCAGCCGATGGAACAGGTCCTCGCGAAACAGGCCCTCGCGCACCCGTGACTCCAGATCCTGGTGGGTGGCGGCAATGATGCGCACATCCACACGCACCGGGGTGTGGCCGCCCACGCGATAGAACTCGCCGTCGGCCAGCACCCGCAGCAGGCGGGTCTGCAGCTCGGCCGGCATGTCGCCGATCTCGTCCAGGAACAGGGTGCCGCCGTCGGCCTGCTCGAAGCGACCGCGACGCAGCGCCTGGGCGCCGGTAAAGGCCCCCTTCTCGTGACCGAACAGCTCGCTCTCCAGCAGGTCGCGCGGGATGGCAGCCATGTTGAGGGCAATGAAGGGCCCGCCGGCACGCTGGCTGTGACGGTGCAGGGCGCGTGCCACCAGCTCCTTGCCGGTACCGGACTCGCCGTTGATGAGCACGGTGATGTTGGAACGCGAGAGCCGGCCGATGGCGCGGAACACCTCCTGCATGGCGGGGGCCTTGCCGATGATCTCGGGCGTCGGCTCGCTGGCCGCGCCGGTGCTGCCCTCGGCCTCCGCACGGGTCTGCGCCGCCCGCTCCACCAGGGCCACCGCCTCGTCGATGTCGAACGGCTTGGGCAGGTATTCGAAGGCCCCCTCCTGGAAGGCGCCGACGGCGCTGTCGAGGTCGGAGTGTGCGGTCATGATGATTACCGGCAGGTCGGGGTGGCGTGCCTTCACCTCGCGCAGCAACTCCATGCCGCTCATGCCGGGCATGCGTACATCCGTGATCATCACGGCCGGTTCCTCATCCTCCAGCGCCTCGAGAATGCCGTCGGCACGCTCGAAGCTGCGGACCTGGAAACCGGCCTTCTCCAGGCCTTTCTCCAGCACCCAGCGCATGGAGGCGTCATCATCGATGATCCATATCGTGTCGTGTTGGTGCGTCATGCTTCGGATTCCTCCGCGGGGGTGTCATAGGGCAGGAAAACGGTAAAACGGGTCTCGCCCGGCTCGCTCTCGAACTCGATTAGGCCGTGATGCTGGGCGATCAGCGACTGGGCAATCGACAGGCCCAGGCCGGTACCGTCCGCACGCCCCGTCACCATGGGAAAGAACAGGGTCTCGCGCAGGGCCTCGGGGATGCCGGGGCCGTTGTCGATGATGTCGATGCGCATCACCAGCCGGTGGCGGCGGGCGCCGATGGTGAACTTGCGCTCGATCCGGGTGCGCAGTCTGATTTCACCACCTTCCTGCCCCTCGAGGGCCAGCATGGCATTGCGGGCGATATTGAGCAGGGCCTGCATCAGCAGCGTGCGATCGCCGTTCAGTTCCGGCAGGCTGGGGTCGTAGTCGGGAATCACGCGCAGCCGGTCACCGGCTTCGGCCTGCAGCAGGCGACGGATCTCGTCGAGCAGCGCGTGGATGTTGAGGGGCGCCATGCGCGGCGGCTGGTTGGGCCCGAGCATGCGGTTGAGCAGCTCCTTGAGGCGGTCGGCCTCGCGGATGATGACTCCGGTGTACTCGCGCAGGGCCGGGTCGTCCAGCTCCTGTTCCAGCAGCTGGGCCGCGCCGCGCAGCCCGCCCAGCGGGTTCTTGATCTCGTGCGCCAGGCCGCGCACGAGCTGGCGTATGGTCTGTTCGCGGGTGCGGTTGAGCTCGTCGCGCGACAGCCGCAGATGACGATCCTGCGGCTGCAGCTCCACCAGCAGCCGCGTGCCCGTGCCCGGCATGTCGAGGGTGCTGAGGACCAGATCGGCGGTCACCAGTCGACCCTCCTGCAGTACCAGCTCCTGCTCGCGCAGGGTGCAGGGGTGGCCGCTCTCCAGCGTGTGCCGCAGGCGGGCCAGCAGGTCGTCGGGACCCGGCATCAGGGCCACGAGCTGCTGGCCGCGGGCCTGCGCCAGGCTGCGCCCGAACAGCATCTCCGCCGCGGGGTTGAGGTAACGCACGCGCAGGCCCTCGTCGAGCACGAGCAGGGCGCCGCTCATGCCCTCGACCAGTTGCTGGAAATTGCACTCCGAAGCAGTCATCGCGCTGAATACCTGCAAGAGCCGTGCCGGCGGAAACGGGCGTGTCTGCAGGCAAGATGCGGGTATCAGGACACGGCCGTGCACCACTATGGTGCACGGCCGTCCTCAGGGATGCAAGCGCGGGATCAGATGTGGTGGCGCAGCAGGTGGAAGGTCACGGGATCGCTGTGGGCGCGATCATTGCCCGCCTCGTCGACGATGTGCACTTCCACCGTATGGGTGCCCCGATCGACATTCTCCAGCGTCAGGCTCTGGCCGCGGGTCTGCCCCACCGGCTGGCCGTCCATGACCACCTCGAAATGGTCGCCCGGGGCCAGATCCGGCACGGCGCGGAAGCTGATGACCAGCAGACCGTTGTTGCTGCGAATGGCCTCGTCATTGGCCGGGCGCAGGATCTCCACGGACTCGTAGGTCACCTTCTTGGGTTCGGCGTCC
>RFHG01000197.1 GCA_003696465.1 Gammaproteobacteria bacterium
CGCAAGGGCTTCGAATCCGAGGAGCTGGCCGATTTTCGCGGCCTCAATGACCGCAGTCCCTGGCTGGCCGGGCTGATGCTGCTGGTCATGTTCTCGATGGCGGGCGTGCCCCTGACCGCCGGTTTCTATGCCAAGCTGGTGGTGATCGAGGCCATCATCGAGGTCGACATGATCTGGCTGGCGGTGTTCGCCGTGGTCATGTCGGTGGTGGGGGCCTTCTACTATCTGCGGGTGGTCAAGCTGATGTATTTCGACAAGCCGATCGACGAGCCGGTGCCGGAGCGCCCCGTGGATGTCGAGGTGCTGCTGGGCGGCAATGCCCTGCTGGTGCTCGTGCTGGGCCTGGCTCCGGGCCTGTTGATGGCCCTGTGCCAGCAGGCGGTGCTCTGATGAGTCCGCTCATTACCTGGGGTTACATCCTGCTGGCCATCGTCGCGGCCAACCTGCCGTGGCTCAGCGACCGCAATTTCCTCGTGTTTCGCACCGAGCGCAAGTCACCGTGGATGCGGCTGCTGGAATGGCTGATCCTCTACTTCCTCGTGGGGCTCATCGGCTTTGGCATGGAATACCGCATCATGGGCGAGCTTCATCCCCAGGACTGGGAGTTCTATGCCGTGACCCTGTCCCTGTTCTTCGTCTTCGCCCTGCCGGGCTTCATCTGGCGCAATGACTGGAAGCGCAAAGAGTGAGGTTGTGGCCGGGGTATCCGCATGCCTGCTGCCCGGCAGGGGCTGAACTCCGGTTTTTCTGAAAATACATTGCCCAAGCCCTTGAAAGCGGTGGGGGCGATCCCTATAATACGCCACAGCTGATGCGGGGTGGAGCAGTCTGGCAGCTCGTCGGGCTCATAACCCGAAGGTCGCAGGTTCAAATCCTGCCCCCGCTACCAGATCCCATAACAAGAAGGCCCCCGAAAAGGGGGCCTTTTTGCTGAGCGAGAAAAGGGCTGGGCTGGAGTCCGGCCGGCAGTGCCAAGGGTCTGTCGGTCGGGTTCCTCAAGCCCTTTTTTCGTTGCGAAACACAGAGAGACAGAATGACAGGCACGACGGACAACAGGCTGCATGACCTCATCCGACCGGTGGTCGAGGGGCTGGGCTGCGAGCTGTGGGGCATCGAATACCGCCCGCAGAAGCGTAGTGCGCTGTTGCGCGTCTTCATCGACAAGTCCGGCGGTGTGGGCATGGACGACTGCGAGCGGGTCAGTCGGCAGCTCAGCGCCATGCTGGATGTCGAAGACCCGATTCCCGTGGCCTATACCCTGGAAGTGTCCTCGCCCGGGATCGACCGTGTCCTGTTCACGCCGGAGCAGTTCCGTCGCTATGCCGGCGAGCCGGTCAGGATCCGGCTGCGCTGGCCGGTCGAGGAGCGCCGCAATTACGAGGGCACCCTGAAGGGTGCCGAGGATGACCGGGTTCTGGTCGAACACCAGGGGCAGGTTGTCGAAATCCCCATGGAAGCCATCAGTCGCGCACGCCTGAAGGGTCAGGTCTGAGCGGCAAACCGCAGTGGAGAAAGGCAAGATGAACAAAGAGATTCTTCTGGTTGCCGATGTCGTATCCAACGAGAAAGGCGTCGACAGGGAAATCATTTTCGAGGCCATAGAGGCCGCGCTGGCTTCTGCCACGCGCAAGAAGCACGGTGGCAATATCGATGTCCGTGTCCACATCGACCGGGAAACCGGCGACTACGAGACCTTCCGCCGCTGGAAGGTGGTCGATGACGAGGACCCGGAGTTCGAGTCGCCCGAATACCAGATTCTCTACAGCTATGCGGTCAAGGATCATCCGGACATCCAGGTCGGCGACTACATCGAGGAGCCGATGGAGTCCGTTGAGTTTGGCCGCATCGCGGCGCAGACGGCCAAGCAGGTCATCGTGCAGAAGGTGCGCGAGGCCGAGCGGCAGAAGGTGGTGGATGCCTACAAGGATCGCGTCGGCGAACTGGTCATGGGCATCGTCAAGCGTACCGACCGCAACGGTGTCTATATCGACCTGGGCAACAATGCCGAGGCCTTCATCCCGCGCGAGGAAATGATTCCGCGCGAGGCCGTCCGCCCCGGTGACCGTTTGCGGGGCTATCTGCGCGAGGTCCGTTCCGAGCCGCGCGGGCCGCAGCTGTTCGTCAGCCGCACTGCCCCCGAGTTCCTTATTGAGCTGTTCAAGCTGGAAGTGCCCGAGGTGGGTCAGGGCCTGATCGAGATCATGGGGGCGGCCCGCGATCCGGGCATGCGCGCCAAGATCGCCGTGCTGTCGCACGACCCCCGCCTGGACCCGGTGGGCGCCTGCGTGGGCATGCGTGGTTCACGCGTGCAGACGGTCTCCAACGAGCTGGCCGGCGAGCGTATCGATATCATCCTGTGGGATGCCGATCCGGTGCAGTTCGTCATCAACGCCATGTCCCCGGCCGAGGTGCAGTCCATCGTCGTGGACGAGGACAAGCACAGCATGGATATTGCGGTCGAGGAGGACAAGCTCTCCCAGGCCATTGGCAAGGGCGGCCAGAACATCAAGCTGGCCAGCCAGCTCACCGGCTGGGAGCTCAACGTGATGAGTGCCGAGGAGGCCTCGGAAAAGACCGAGGCCGAGATTCGCCGTATCGTCGAGCAGTTCATGGAGCAGCTCGACGTGGACGAGGAAGTGGCCGCCATTCTTGCCCAGGAGGGTTTCAGCACCCTGGAGGAGGTGGCCTATGTCTCCCGTGACGAGATGCTCGAGATCGAGGAGTTCGACGAGGAGATCGTGGACGAGCTCCAGAGTCGGGCACGGGATGCGCTGATCACCCAGGCCCTGGCCCAGGAAGAGCGCATCGAGGAACTGGAAGTCGAAGAGGCCCTGCTGGAGCTCGAGGGCATGGACGAGGAGCTTGCGGCCCGGCTGGCCGAACAGGGCATCACGACCCAGGAGGCGCTGGCCGAGCTGTCGGTGGATGACCTGGTGGAAATGGGCGATGTCGACGAGGAGCGGGCAGGAAAGCTGATCATGGCTGCACGTGCGCCGTGGTTCGAGGCGGCCGAAGCCGAATCCGAGGACAAGGTCGGGGCAGAAGCGGGGCAGGGTGAGTGAAGGTAGAGCTTAACGGAGGTAATGCCGATGTCTGATGTGAGTGTCAAACAATTGGCCGAAGTGGTGGGCACTCCGGTTGAGCGTCTGCTGGAACAGATGAAGGAGGCCGGCCTGGATGTGACCGGTCCCGAGCAGATGATCACGGAAAAGGAAAAGCTGAAGCTGCTCGAGTTTCTGCGCCAACAGCACGGCAAGGCCGAGCCGGGCAAGAAAAAGATTACGCTGCGGCGCAAGAAGGTCACCGAGGTGACCGTGCCCGGTGGCAGCCGCGGGGCGGCCAAGAAGGTCACGGTCGAGGTGCGCAAGAAGCGCACCATATCGCGCCCCAAGGCAACCGAAACCACGGAGACCGCGGTCGCCGAGGCTGCTCCGGCCGCGCCGGTCGAGCAGCCGAAGAGCAAGGTCGAGGAGTTGGCCAAGCAGCTCGAGGCCGAGCGCAAGGCTCAGGAAGAGGCCCTGCGCCGCCAGCGCGAAGAGGAAGAGGCCCGCAAGCGCAAGAGCGAGGAAGATGCGGCCCGCAAGGCGGCGGAAGAGGAGGCGGCCCGCAAGGCGGCCGAGGAAGAGGCTGCCCGCAAGGCAGCCGAAGAGGCAGCGAAGGAGGCCGAGCTGGCCCGTGAGCTGGCCGAGATCAAGGGCACGGATGCCGGCAAGGGCAAGAAAAAGGGCAAGAAGGCAGAGAAGGCCGAGCCCGAGACCCGCTACGGCCGCAAGGAGCTGCATGTCTCCAGCGACAAGCGTGGCAAGCGCAAGAAGCCGGCCGGCCGGCCCCAGCGTGGGGCTGCTGCGCAGTCCGGCGGCAAGCATGGTTTTGCCAAGCCGACGGCCCCCGTGGTGCGCGAGGTCGAGATCCCGGAGACCATCACCGTCGGCGAACTGGCCAAGGAACTCGCCATCAAGGCCCCCGAGGTCATCAAGGCCCTGATGGGCATGGGCATCATGGCCACCATCAACCAGGTGCTCGACCAGGATACCGCCATCCTCGTGGTCGAGGAGCTGGGCCACAAGGCGAAGCCGAAGGAAGAAAAGAGCGTCGAGACCGAGCTCGTGCGCGAAGTGGAAAGCTTCGAGGGCCGCGAGCTCAAGCCGCGCTCGCCGGTGGTGACCATCATGGGCCATGTCGACCACGGCAAGACCTCGCTGCTCGACTATATCCGGCGTACCCGTGTGGCCGCTGGCGAGGCAGGTGGCATTACCCAGCACATCGGTGCCTATCACGTGGACAGCGTGCCGGGCGGGATTACCTTCCTCGACACGCCGGGGCACGCAGCGTTTACCGCCATGCGTGCACGTGGTGCCCAGGTTACGGACATCGTGGTGCTGGTGGTGGCGGCCGATGACAGCGTGAAACCCCAGACTGAAGAGGCCATTCAGCATGCCAAGGCCGCCGGCGTGCCGATCATCGTCGCGATCAACAAGATCGACAAGCCCGAGGCCGATCCGGACCGGGTCAAGGGCGATCTCGCCAAGTACGAGGTCATTCCCGAGGACTGGGGTGGCGACACCCAGTTCGTCGAGGTCTCTGCGCATACCGGGCAGGGCATTGACGAACTGCTCGAGGCCATTCAGCTTCAGGCCGAGCTGCTGGAGCTGAAGGCACCGGTGGACGGCCCGGTCAAGGGTGTCATCATCGAGTCCTCGCTGGACAAGGGGCGGGGACCGGTGGCCACCGTACTGGTCCAGGCAGGGACGCTGCACCGCGGCGACATCATCCTGTCCGGCAAGGAGTTCGGCCGGGTGCGGGCCATGTTCAACGAGAAGGGACAGCAGGTGAAGGAGGCCGGCCCCTCCATCCCGGTGCAGGTGCTGGGCCTTTCCGGTGTACCCAATGCCGGCGACGAGGTGATCACCGTCGAGAGCGAACGCAAGGCGCGCGAGGTGGCCGAACTGCGCGAGGAGAAGATGCGCGAAAGCAAGCTGGCCGCGCAGCAGGCCGCCAAGCTGGAGAACATGTTCAACCAGATGAAGGAAGGACAGATTCCCAGCGTCAACCTGCTCGTCAAGGCCGATGTGCAGGGCAGTGTCGAGGCCCTGCGCGATGCCCTGACCAAGCTCTCCACCGACGAGGCCAAGGTCAAGATCGTTGCCGCCGGCGTGGGCGGCATCACCGAGTCGGATGTGCAGCTTGCGCTGGCCTCGAATGCGGTCATCATTGGCTTCAACGTGCGTGCCGATGCCGCGGCCAAGCGTGTTGCGCAGCAGGAAGACGTCGAGATTCGCTACTACAGCGTGATCTACGATGCCATCGACGACGTCAAGCAGGCCCTGTCCGGCCTGCTGTCGCCGGAGGTGCGCGAGGAGATCATCGGCCTGGCCGAAGTGAAGGAGGTCTTCAAGTCCTCCCAGTTTGGTGCCGTGGCCGGCTGCATCGTGGTCGACGGCGTGGTCAAGCGCGGCAACCCGATCCGCGTGCTGCGCGACAATGTGGTCATCTTCGAGGGCGAGCTGGAGTCGCTGCGCCGCTTCAAGGACGATGTCGAGGAAGTGCGGGCCGGTACCGAATGCGGTATCGCGGTGCGCAACTACAACGACATCAAGCCGGGTGACCAGATCGAGAACTACGAGCGTATCGAGACGGCGAGGACGCTGTAACCGATGCCGCAGGAGTTTTCCCGCACCCAGCGCCTCGGCGAGCAGATCCGGCGCGAGCTGGCGGAGCTGATCCGCCGGCTCAAGGATCCGCGCATCGGCATGGTGACCCTCACCGAAGTCGAGGTGACCCGCGACCTGTCCCTGGCCCGTGTGTACTACTCGGTCATGGAGGACGATCCGCAGGCACGCAAGGATACCCAGGCCGGGCTCGAACATGCCGCCGGATTCCTGCGCCGCGAGCTGGGCAAGGTGCTGCATGTACGTGTGATTCCGCAGCTGCGCTTCATCTATGACGATACCCAGCGCAAGGCCGAGGCCATCGACCGCCTGATCGAAGAGGCCCTGAAGAAGGACCGCCACTGACCATGGCCCGTCAACGCAACCGCTACCGCCCCGTGCACGGGGTGCTCCTGCTCGACAAGCCTGCCGGCATGACCTCGAACGCTGCCCTGCAGGCGGCACGGCGCATCTTCCGTGCTGCCAAGGCCGGGCATACCGGCAGCCTCGATCCGCTGGCCACCGGCCTGCTGCCGCTGTGTTTCGGCGAGGCGACCAAGATCTCGTCCTGGCTGCTCGAGTCGGACAAGGCCTATGACACCGTTGCCCGTCTCGGCCAGCGCAGCACCACCGGCGATGCCGACGGCGAACTGTCCGATGCGGTCTCCGTGCCCGATTTCTCCGATGAGGAGATCGAGGCCGTGCTGGCACGCTTCCGGGGCGAGATCGAGCAGATTCCGCCCATGTATTCCGCCATCCGCAAGGACGGCCGGAGGCTCTACGAACTGGCCCGCAAGGGCGAGGAAGTCGAACGCGAACCGCGCCAGGTCCGCATCCACGAACTCACCCCGCTGGAACGCAAGGGTAACGAGCTGCGGCTGCACGTGCGCTGTTCCAAGGGGACCTATATCCGCACCCTGGTCGAAGACATTGGCGAGGCCCTCGGCTGTGGCGCCCATGTCGCCGCACTGCGGCGCACCGAGGTGCAGCCCTTCGTCGAGCCGCGCATGTGGACACTCGAAGAACTCGAACAGCGGGCAGAACAGGGCGATGCGGCCCTGCTCGAGACCCTGCTGCCCATCGACAGGGCCCTGGAACACCTTCCGGCCGTGCATCTGGGCGAAGATGCCGCCTACTATCTGCTGCAGGGGCAGCCCGTCCAGGCCGGCCGCCTGCCCGAAAGCGCGGGTTTGCGGCTGTATCGCGGCGAGGATGCCTTCCTCGGCATCGGTGTGCCCACCGAGGACCTGCGGGTGGCGCCCAAGAGGCTGGTGCATCGTAATGTGGGCCTCGGCTGACTGTCTGTGCAGACGCCGGCATGATACAATTTCCGTTTACCCACGGGCCTGTGCCCGTATTCATCAACCCTGAAATCTGGAGCTTTGGAGAAAGATGGCACTGACTGCTGAACAGAAAGCCGAAATCGTGAAGAAGTATCAGCGCGGTGCGTCGGATACCGGGTCGCCGGAGGTACAGGTAGCTCTTCTGACTGCTCGTATCAACGACCTGACCGCGCACTTCAAGAAACACAAGCATGACCACCACTCCCGCCGTGGTCTCCTGCAGATGGTCAATCAGCGGCGCAAGCTGCTCGACTATCTCAAGAGCAAGGATCTGGCGCGGTATCAGGACCTGATTCAGAGCCTCGGCCTGCGTCGTTAAGAGGGACCCATGCCCGTGACAAGCATCAAAAAGACATTCCAGTATGGTGAGCACCAGGTCACCATGGAAACCGGGGAGATTGCCCGTCAGGCCGATGGCGCCGTACTCATCAGCATGGGGGACACCACCCTGCTGGTCACCGCCGTCGGACAGAAGGAAGCGGACCCGAGCCGCGACTTCTTCCCCCTGACCGTCAACTATCAGGAACGCACCTATGCCGCCGGGAAGATCCCCGGCGGCTTTTTCAAGCGTGAAGGTCGGCCCAGCGAGAAGGAAACCCTGACCTCGCGCCTGATCGACCGTCCGCTGCGGCCGCTGTTCCCCAAGGGCTTTACCAACGAGGTGCAGGTCATCGCCACCGTGATGTCCGTCGATCCCGAAATCGATCCGGACATTCCGGCCCTGCTGGGCGCTTCTGCTGCCCTGGCCATTTCCGGCATTCCGTTCAACGGCCCCATCGGCGCAGCCCGTGTCGGCTACCGCGATGGCGGCTTCATCCTCAATCCCACTGCGAGCCAGCTCGAAGAATCCGAACTCGACCTGGTGGTCGCCGGTACCGAGAATGCCGTGCTGATGGTGGAATCGGAGGCGAAGATCCTGCCCGAGGAAGTGATGCTGGACGCCGTGGTGTTTGGTCACGAGCAGATGCAGATCGCCATCACCGCCATCAAGGAGCTGGCCGCCGAGGCCGGCAAGCCGGCCTGGGACTGGCAGCCGCCTGCCGAGAATACGGACCTGATCGAAGCCGTGCGCAACCTGATCGGATCCGATCTCGAGGCCGCCTATCAGATCGCCGAAAAGCTGGCCCGCCAGGAACGTGTGGCCGAGCTGCGGGAAAAGGCAGTGGCCGAACTGGCCGGGGAGGAAGAGGGCAAGCCTTCTGCCGACGAGGTCAAGGGCGCCTTTTCCAGGGTCGAGAAGCAGATCGTCCGTGGTCGGATTCTGGCTGGAGAGCTGCGTATCGACGGGCGCGACACGCGTACCGTGCGGCCCATCAGCATCCGCGTCGGCCTGCTGCCGCGTACCCATGGCTCGGCCCTGTTCACCCGCGGCGAGACCCAGGCACTGGTGACCACCACCCTGGGGACTCAGCGTGATGCACAGATCATCGATGCCCTGGAAGGGGAGCGCAAGGAGCACTTCATGCTCCACTACAACTTCCCGCCCTACTGCGTCGGCGAGACCGGTTTCATGGGTTCGCCCAAGCGGCGCGAGATCGGCCACGGTCGTCTGGCCAAGCGTGGCGTCCAGGCCGTGATGCCCGACGAGAAGGAATATCCCTATTCCATTCGCGTAGTGTCCGAGATCACCGAGTCCAACGGCTCCAGTTCCATGGCCTCGGTCTGCGGCACCAGTCTGTCGCTGATGGATGCCGGTGTGCCCATAAAGGCCTCCGTGGCCGGTATCGCCATGGGCCTGATCAAGGAAGACAACCGCTTTGCGGTGCTGACGGACATCCTCGGTGACGAAGATCATCTGGGTGACATGGACTTCAAGGTGGCCGGTACCCGTACCGGCGTGACCGCCCTGCAAATGGACATCAAGATCGACGGCATCACCCGCGAGATCATGAAGGCCGCGCTGGAGCAGGCGAAGGAAGGCCGCCTGTACATCCTCGACCAGATGGACAAGGTCATCTCCGAGCCGCGGACCGAGATGTCCGAGTATGCCCCACGCTACATCACCATGAAGATCAATCCGGAGAAGATCCGCGACGTGATTGGCAAGGGTGGAGCCACCATTCGCAGTATCACCGAGGAAACCGGTGCCTCCATCGACATCGAGGACGATGGTACCGTGCGCATCGCCTCGGTGGACAAGGCCGCCGGCGAGATGGCGAAGAAGCGCATCGAGGAAATCACCGCCGACATCGAGGTGGGCAAGGTGTACGAGGGCAAGGTGGCCCGCATCATGGACTTCGGTGCCTTCGTGACCGTTCTGCCCGGCAAGGATGGTCTGGTGCACATCTCCCAGATCTCGAACGAGCGCATCGAGAACGTCAGCGACAAGCTCTCCGAGGGTGACATCGTGAAGGTCAAGGTGCTCGAGATCGACAAGCAGGGCCGTGTGCGCCTGTCGATGAAGGCAGTGGAGGATCAGGGCGCCTGATTCTGTCAGATAGCCGCTGAAGACGAGGGCCCCGTTCGGGGCCCTCGTTGCATCCCGGATTCGGTTTCGGTTTACCCTGCACGGACTGCCTTGGCGCTGCGGTTCGGTGCGCACCATCACGGAGCATGCATGAAATTGGTGCATGCTCGGGAGGAACATGGCTGTTTATCCTCTTGAAACAAGGGGATAAACAGGGTGGCACGAATTATGCTTGATACAGGGTAGTCAATTCTGGAGAGATCACATGACTGCCGAAAAACTCAACATCCTGAACCTGAAGGCGCCCAGTATCCGTATTCTCCATTTCACCTGGTTTGCCTTCTTCCTCACCTTCGTCATCTGGTTCAACATGGCTCCGTTCAAGGAGTCCATCGTGCAGGCACTGGACCTCAGCGTGCAGCAGTGGAAGACACTGCTGATCCTCAATGTTGCGCTGACCATTCCCGCCCGTATCGTGATCGGGATGCTGGTGGATCGCTTCGGTCCCAAGATCGTCTATTCGCTGCTGCTCTTCCTCGCGGGGTTGTTCACCATTGCCTTTGCGCTGGCCAACAGCTTCGAGGCGGCAGCAATCATCCGCTTCCTCATGGGTTTCGTGGGCGCGGGCTTTGTCATCGGCATTCGCATGATTGGTGAATGGTTCCCTGCCCGGCAGGTAGGTCTGGCCGAAGGCATTTATGGTGGCTGGGGCAATTTCGGTTCCGCAGCCGCTGCCTTTACCCTGCCCAGCCTGGCCCTCCTGTTTGGCGGTGAGGACGGTTGGCGTTATGCCCTGATCACGACCGGTGTGCTGGCCGTGGTCTATTCCATCATCTACTACCGCAGTGTGCACAACACACCCAAGGGCTCGACCTATTTCAAGCCGAAGAAGACCGGCGCCATGGAAGTTACCAGCAAGGGCGATTTCTGGCTGTACACCCTGATGAATGTGCCGCTCTATCTCGCCCTGGCCGTGCTGGCATGGAAACTGGGGCCGCAGAACCTGGGCATGCTCAGCGAGGCGGCCACCGATGGCGTCTATCTGGTGCTTCTGGCCATGTTTGCTTACCAGTTCTGGCACATGTGGCAGGTCAACAAGCATGTGTTCAAGGAAGAAGTGCCGGAGATTCACCGTTACAAGTTCAAGCAGGTGGCCGCACTGGATCTGGCCTATCTCGCCACCTTTGGCTCCGAACTGGCCGTGGTTTCCATGCTGCCCGGGTTCTTCATCGATACCTTTGGCCTGTCCCAGGTAATGGCCGGCATGGTGGCGGCAAGCTATGCCTTCATGAATCTTGTTGCCCGTCCCAGTGGTGGCATGTTCTCCGACAGGTTTGGTCGCAAACGCATGCTGATGATGCTCGTGGGTGGCGCAGGTGTCGGCTATGCTATCCTCAGCCAGGTTGATTCGAGCTGGCCGCTGCTGATCGTGGTTGCTGCCACCATGTTCTGCTCCTTCTTCGTCCAGGCCGGGGAGGGTGCCGTATTTGCGATGGTGCCCCTGGTCAAGCGTCGCCTGACGGGGCAGATTGCCGGAATGGTCGGGGCGTATGGAAATGTCGGAGCCGTGCTGTTTCTCACGGCCTACTCCTTTGTTGATGCCTCCACCTTCTTCATGATCATCGGCGCCACGGCCTTTGTGACCATCGCCTTCATCGGCCTGCTCATGGACGAACCGAGCGGCCAGATTGCCGAAGTGCTGGAAGACGGTACGGTGCAGATGATCGATGTCAGTTGATCAGGAGGCAACGCATGCGGGCGCACTGGTCGTCAATGTCGGCCAGTGTTCCCGTGCCGGGCGCAAGGAGCAGAACGAGGACAGCCTGGGCGTCCAGGTGCCCGAAGGAGATCTGCTCTATACCAAGGGACTCGCGGCCGTCATCTGCGACGGTATGAGTGGCTGCGAGGCGGGCAGGGAGGCCAGCGCCCTGGCCGTGCGCTCCTTTCTCGACGACTACTTCACCACACCCGATTCGTGGACGGTCAAGACCGCGGTGACCAAGGTGCTCACCGCCCTCAACAGCTGGCTCTACAGTCAGGGGCAGCGACAGTACGATTCGGCCAAGGGCATGGTCACCACCTTCTCGGCAGCCGTGATCAAGTCGAACACGGCGCACCTGTTCCATATCGGCGACTCGCGCATTTATCGGCTGGATGGCGGAGTGCTGGAGCAGCTCACGACCGATCATCGCATCTGGCTCAACAACGAGCGCGACTATCTGAGTCGGGCACTCGGCATCGATATCAATGCCGACATTGATTACCGCAGCCTGCTGGTAGAGGAGGGGCAGACCCTGCTGTTTACCACAGACGGCGTGCATGATTTCATCAGTGATCGGCGCATGGCCGAACTCATTGATGAACATTCGGGTGATCCTGATGCGGCTGCGCGCGCCATCGTCGATGAGGCGTATGCCAACAACAGCCATGACAACCTGAGCTGTCTGCTGCTGCGAATCGAGCGTCTGCCCACGGCCAGCGAGGAGGAATTCTACCGCAAGCTCACCGAAACACCGTTCCCGCCCGACCTGGCGCCCGGCATGGTCATGGACGGCTATCGCATCCTGCGTGAACTCCATGCCAGCAACCGGACCCAGGTCTATCTGGCCGAGGATACGGAGAACGACAATCGCAAGGTGGTCATCAAGACCCCCTCGGTCAATTACGAGGATGATCCGGCCTATATCGATCGCTTCCTGCATGAGGAGTGGGTCGGACGGCGGATCGAGAGTCCACATGTGCTCAGGATCTGCAGCCGGGAACGCAAGCGGCAGTTCCTTTATTATGTAACCGAATACATCGAGGGACAGACCCTGCGCGAGTGGATGCATGATCATCCACGGCCGCATCTGGACGAGGTGCGCGATATCGTGCGCCAGATCGCCCAGGGACTGCGTGCGTTTCATCGGCTGGAGATGATCCATCAGGACCTCAAGCCCGAGAACATCATGATCGACTGCAGCGGTACGGTGAAGATCATCGATTTCGGTTCGACCAAGATCGCCGGCCTTTCCGAAATGGCGCGACCAATCGAGGAAGACCCGTTACTCGGCACCCTGAATTACGCCGCACCGGAATATCACCTTGGCCACAAGGGCAGCAACCGCTCCGACATCTTTTCGCTTGCCGTCATCACCTACGAGATGCTCACCGGGCACCTGCCTTACGGCGAGATCAGTTCCGCCCAGAGCTACAGGAAACAGGCCTACACCCCGGCCCGGCATTACAACGAGGCCATACCCGCATGGATGGATGCCGCGCTCAGAAAGGCCCTGAGTGTTTCACCCGAGCGCCGCCAGGGGCTGTTGTCGGAGTTTGTGCATGATATAGAGAAGCCGAATCCGGCACTGATCGAAGAGGCCGACGCGCCGCTGATCGAGAAAAATCCGCTGCTGTTCTGGAAGCTGCTGGCTGCGGTCGAGGGGCTTGCGATCCTGGGACTGATCTGGATGCTGAGCGGGCGCTGAGAGGCGGGGGAAGATGCGAATCCATCCACCCATGAACGGACTGGAAAAGAAAACGGCCGCGAATGCGGCCGTTTCTGATTCAGGCTTGCGAAACCTGCGCCGGACTTACTTGCCTACCCAGGCGGTGTAGCCTTCGAAGTTGTGGGCCTTGCCGTCTTCGTAGCCGGCCTCGTAGGCCTCGGTCACGCGCTGCTCTTCGCGCTCCGGGCTGTTCAGGTAGCCCATCTGCCAGCCGATGATGTAGTCAGCGTTGACGCCGGCCTCTTCCATCTTCACGCTGTGGTCATGGTAGGCTTTCATGTCCATGGTTGTCTCCTCAAGTCAGATCGAATGGGTGGATTGTACACGAATTTGCTGAAATTCTGATGCCTTTTGTCGAATTTCTCACGCAGCCGCCTCGAAACGGGCCAGCGCTGCGCCCGAGTCGATGATGCGGCGAATCTCGTCTGCGGCTTCCGGCATGCTTGCAGCCCGTCCGAGGTGATGCAGGACGATGGCGCCGGCATATACCAGACTGTCGTAGGCAGGGCCCTTTTCCCCGCGCAGGGCAGCGATTCCGGCCTTGGCTGCAGCCTCGGCAATGTCGTCGGCATCGTAGGTGCTGGCGATCTCGTCATCCCGATGGGCTGCCTTGGGCAGGTCCTTCGGAATCGGCGTTGCCCGGGTGCTCTGCTCTATGCCCAGTGCCTTCGGATCGAGCTCGGTCACCTGATCTTCCTCGGCCGGGTTGCCGTAGTGCGTCATCAGGGCGGGCTGCTGGAGCGAGGGCACGACACCGCCCTCCACGCCACGCACGATCATGGCGCTGTCAAAGCCCGAGAAACGGGCCAGGCTGCTGTATACCGGCGGATAGGCCTTGTGCACATAGCCCGTGAGCAGATGGGTCTTTTCGCGCGCGCGGATGGGACCGGTCAGTACCTCGACCGTGGTGATGACGGTACGCTTGACCATCCGCTGCCGCAGATCCCTCAGGTCATAAAGCTCGGGGTTGGATTGAGACTGATCGATGTAGGTCCAGCCAATATCGGCATTGCCGACCTGGTCACGCGCGGCCTCGGGCGAGAGCAACACATCCTTGCCGGCAGCCTTGAGTACCTTGTGGTGGGTGGCGCCATACTTGGGGCCAATGGATTCCAGACCGTGGACTACCGCGGGCACGCCTGCGGCGGCCAGCACCGGGGCCAGGAAGCTGGAGGCGGGGAGGCCGCGGCTCTGCCCGTCGTAGGGGTCCGCGATGTCCACCAGCTCCTTCACCGGGGCCACCTGCTGGCGGGTAGTATCCAGGAGTCCTTGCAGGGAGCCCTTGTTTTCGTCATCGGTCTCGCGCTTCATGCGCAGGGCAATGAGGTAGATCGCGGCACGCACGGGGTCGTGATCCGGCGAGAGAATCTCGCGCATGGCCGTGTGCGCCTCTTCGAAGCTGAGATTCTTGCTGTATTCCGGACCCGTGGCGACCTTCTGGATACAGGTGCGCAGCGAGATCGGGATTTCGGCGTCACTCATCTGGTTAACCTCTTGTAGCAGCAGGAAAAACTCCAGCCGCCTGCCCAAATTCGAGCAGCGAGTATACCGGCTGGTGCGAGAGGGGGGTATATCCCCATTGGTAGGGCCGTTTTGAAGGCCGCCGCAACCCTTATAATGGGCGCCTGCGTCGGATTCCGCTGTGCCCAAATGGGGTATTCGTGACCGGCGCAGGGTGTATTAGGATACGCCAACGAATTGAGTCGCCAACAATTTCCGGTCTGCATGCAGGGGCATCATGGATTGCCGGCATGCAGCCGCCACAGACAGAGACCCGAACATGAGTGAACAAGACGACCGCACACAAAATGAACAGGACATGGACCTCTCCAGCGGTATTGCCGCGTTCGAGGCCAAGCATTTCGCCCAGGCCATGAAACTGCTCTTTCCCCTGGCCGAGGCCGGCGAGCCCGAGGCCCAGCATCGCGTCGCCATCATGTACCAGAACGGCCTTGGCGTGACCCCCAGCGACGAGGAGGCCTTCAAGTGGATGAAGGCGGCGGCCGAGCAGGGGCATGCCATTGCCCAGCACGGGCTCGGCTTCATGTACATGGAGGGCGAGTGCACCGAGAAGGATCCGCAGAAGGCCATCGAGTGGTTTACCAGGGCTGCGGAACAGGGGCTGGTGGGCTCCCTGACCACGCTGGCCATGATGTACGAGCAGGGCAATGGCGTGGAGAAGGATCTGGCCAAGGCTCGCGAGCTGTACAAGAAGGCCGGTTTCGAAAACGGCGTCTGAGCGCCCCTGCCCCAAAACCGAATACAGGAATCCGACATGCGCCCAGCACTGCTGCAGACCGTACTGGACAGAGAATTCGAAAGCACCGAGAGTGGCCATCACACGCCGGTCATGCTGTGGGGCCCGCCTGGCGTGGGCAAGTCGCAGATGATTGCGCAGGTGGCCGAACGCCATGGCGTGCCGGTGATCGACATCCGGCTGTCGCAAATGGAGCCGAGCGATCTGCGCGGCATCCCCTTCCGCAACGGCGATACGGTGGAGTGGGCCCCGCCCGCGATGCTGCCCGATGCAAAGCGGCATGGACCGCGCGGGGTGCTGTTTCTGGACGAGATCACCTCCGCACCACCCAGTGTGTCGGCGGCTGCCTATCAGCTCATCCTCGACCGCAAGCTGGGCGCTTACGAGGTGCCGGAGGGCTGGGCCATCTTCGCCGCGGGCAACCGTCAGGGCGACCGGGGGGTGACCTATACCATGCCTGCGCCCCTGGCCAACCGCTTCTCGCATTACGAGGTGGAAGTGCACCTCGACGACTGGGTCCACTGGGCCTACAACAACGGCATCGACGACCGGCTCATCGGCTTCCTGCGCTTCCGTCCCGATCTGCTGTTCGATTTCGATCCGGCGCACAATCCGGTGGCCTTTCCCTCGCCGCGTTCCTGGGAGTTTGCCCACAATGCCCTGCAGAAGTTCCAGGATCACCCGGAGGTGTTCCTTGGCGCCCTGCAGGCCTGTGTCGGACCGGCGGCCGGGGTCGAGCTGAAGGCCTTCATCGACAACCTCGACCAGATGCCGGATCTCGATGCCATCCTGCGCGGCGAGAAGGTGCCCACGCCGAAGGAAGTGGATCTTCAGTATGCCGTCGCATCTGCGCTGGTGGGGCGGGCCATCCGAGCCAGGGGCACGCCCGAGGCACAGGAGGTCTATGGCCGTATTCTCGACTATGCCGGCAGTTTCCGGCAGCGGGAAATGGGCGTGATGCTGGTGTCCGACATGCACCGCGCCATTGGCGAGGAGCTGTTCGAGGTGCCGCAGTTTGCCCAGTGGGCCGACAAGATCGCCGACGTGATGTTGTATACCTGAACCGACGATGGATCTCGAGGCGGTACAGACCAAGCTCACAGCGGCCCGTACCCGGCTGATCCTGGACAAGCCGTTTCTGGGCGCGCTGGTGCTGCGCCTGCCGATGGCCGTGGCCGACCCGAAGTGGTGCCGGACCACGGCCACGGATGCACGCAAGCTGTACTACAACCCCCAGTACATCGATGCCCTCGATGTGGAACAGGTGCAGTTCGTGCTCGCCCACGAGGCGCTGCACTGCGCGCTGTCGCACTTTGCCCGCCGCGAACACCGCAACAAGCAGCGCTGGGACCTGGCCTGCGACTACGCAATCAATCCCATCCTGCTCAAGGACGGCCTCAAGCCTCCGCCGGGCATCCTCTACGAGCGCAGCTACGAGGGCATGACGGCCGAGGAGATCTACCCCTATATCGAGGACAACCCGCTTGAGGAGACCCTCGACGAGCATGTCTATGACAAGGACGACAACGATGCCGACGGGAAGGGCGAGAACAGCAGCGAGAACGAGGGGGACGACGGCGAGCGGGACCAGGAACAGCAGCAGAACGACGGCGGCGCCGGCAACAGCCCGGAGGCCGAGATCGACCCCAACCAGGGCGGGGCATCGCAGCCGCCTCCGCTGACCAGTACCGAGGCCGAGGAGCTGAGCGTACAGTGGCAGCAGCGCCTGGCCGGGGCCGCCCAGCAGGCCATGCAGGCCGGCAAGATGGGTGGCGAGCTGGCCCGGCTGGTGGATGAGCTGCTGCAGCCGAAACTGCCGTGGCGCATGCTGCTTGCGCGCTACATGACCGCCACCGCCCGTGACGACTACAGCTACACGCGCCCTTCCACGCGCAGGGGCGAGCCGGCCATCTACCCCAGCCTGCGCAGTGCCGAGATCAATGTACTGGTGGCGCTGGATACCAGCGGCTCGGTGTCGGATCGCGAGATTGCCGAATTCATCTCGGAAATCAACGCCATCAAGAGCACCATGCGCGCCCGCATCCTGCTCACCGCCTGCGACAGCCGGATGGCGCCGGGATCGCCCTGGGTATTCGAGCCCTGGGAGGAACTGAAGCTCCCCGAATCCTTCCAGGGGGGTGGCGGCACCAGTTTCCGTCCGGTCATCGAATGGGCCGAGGCACAGGACCGGGCCCCTGATCTCGTGGTCTATTTCACCGATGCCAAGGGTGAGTTCCCGCGACACGAGCCGGCCTTCCCCGTCATCTGGCTGGTCAAGGGACGTGCCCAGGTGCCGTGGGGCACGCGCATCCAGCTCAACTGAGGCCCGTCATGCCGCTCAGCAACGAAGACAGCCTGCGACTCAATGTGATGATGGCCCAGAAGCCGAAGGCCATCCGTATCGACGATTCCAAGATGATCGTCTATGCCCTGACCGACAAGGGAGAGGCGAAGATCCAGCTCAACCCCAATACGCGCGAGGATCGCTATCTTAAAGAGGTGCGCGAGCTGCTCTCGACCCATTTCCTCGGCTCGCCCGGCGGCTATCCGGTGTACCTGCGCCGGTGGACGCGCATGGGCCAGAAACGCGACGACGAAAGCCTCGAGCGCCTGCTGCTGCTCGGTGAGCCGGAGGCCGTGGTGGCCGTCGTCCATGCAGAGACGCTGAGTGACGAGATCGCGGCCAAGGCCTGGTGGGCCATGCCCACCGCCGACAATGCGCGCAGCATGCTGCAGCATGAGGAAGTGGTGCGTGGCGAGACCGGGCCCAGGCTGGCCGAGTATCTGGTCGAGTTTCTCCCTTTCGAGGAGGAACAGTGGAAGATTGCCGAAAGCATTCGACTGGTGCTGCAGCCCGGGCTCATTTCCGAAGCCGAGCGCGAGAAGCTGTGGAAACAGGGAAAACGCAAGACCACCTATCTGCTGGGATTCATCGCCGCCGACCCGGACAACCTGCCGGAGCAGGGGGCCGAAAGCCCGCTGCTGGCGCCGCACCGGGAGGCGCTCGAGTCGCTGGCGGCAGAGGGTAACCGCTATGCCAGACAGCTGTTGCGCCTGCTGTCGCCGGCAGGGCAGGCCTTTCTCGAAACCCTGGCCCAGGTCATCAGGAAGCCCTACAACCAGGATGTGGTGGTCAACTACCTGCGCGTGATCGAGCGCTATTTTGCCGATACCCGGCCCGAGATCGCACCCGAGCGGGGCATCAACAACACCCGCCTGTACGAGGACGAGGGTTCGGATGTGGACATGCGCACCCTGATCCAGCGGGCCGAAGACTACTGTGCCGGGGCCGACAATGCCGAGGTTGCTGCCGTGCTGGAGGCATGCCCGGATCTGGCCGATGCCCTGCGCGCAGTGGTTGCCTTGTCCATGGTCAACGAGCTGGTGGTCAACCCCATCTTCGCGCGTACCGATGCCATTGGTACCGTGATGCGCAAGAAGCTGGAGCCGGTGTCCGGGCCCATCCTCGACCTGATGGGCACCCTGCAGGGCAAGAAGTCGCTTCGTTGAGCATCTTCAACCACAAGGTCTTCATTGGTCTGACCGTGAAACTGTCGGCCGAGGATGCCGAGCAGCACATGGCGGCCTCGCCCCGGGTGGTGGGGCGGCAGCTTGCCGAGGCGGTGGATGCACATG
Organism: Gammaproteobacteria bacterium; assembly: GCA_003696465.1. GTDB lineage: Bacteria > Pseudomonadota > Gammaproteobacteria > J044 > J044 > J044. The sequence goes on from RFHG01000197.1 coordinate 18,780, forward strand.
TGCGCGAACATGCACTGGGGTATTATCCTCCCCTGGACTACTTCCGCGGCAGTAGCGTGCTTGATGAGGAGCTGCTGGATGCGGCCGAGAACATGGGCTGGCTGGTGTCGCGGCTGGTCCGCGAGGAACTGGGGCGGCGGCTGCGGGCCGTTTTTTCACGGGTGAGCTTCCAGACCGTGCAGACGGTGGCATTCAGCATGCCATCGGTCCGGCCGGGACAGAAGGATGCCCTGGAAAGGCTGGCGGAGCACTACACCCCGACCCGGGTGCGGGTGGATCTGGAGATGAGTCTGATCCAGAAGCGGCCCAATCCGGAGGGGCTGGAGCACTTTGCCCGCAGTGTCCTGTTGCGCTGGGTCGAACCCGCCTTCGAGGAGGTGGAGGTCACCAGCGTGCACCTGATTGAATGATACGAGGAACGACACCTTGAGGTATTTTCCGATCTTTCTCGATCTGCACGGGCGCAAGGCGCTCGTCGTGGGGGGCGGAGACATCGCCTCGCGCAAGGCACGCAGCCTGCTCGATGCCGGCGCCAATGTGCATGTGGTTTGCCCCGAGCTTTCGGAAGAGATGCAGGCCATGGTGGCTGCCGGAGAAGTCAGTCACGAGCCTCGCCGCTTCGAGCCGGCGGATGTCGAGGCAGGGTATGCCCTGATCATCGCGGCAACCGACAAGCAGGACATCAACCGCGAGGTCTCGGAACTTGCCAACGCGCGTGGCATTCCGGTAAATGTGGTCGATCAGCCGGAACTGTGCTCCTTCATCGTCCCGTCCGTGGTCAATCGCGACCCGGTACAGGTGGCAATTTCGACCGGGGGCGCCTCGCCGGTTCTGGCACGGCTGCTCAAGGCCCAGCTCGAGGCCTTCATCCC
>RFHG01000198.1 GCA_003696465.1 Gammaproteobacteria bacterium
ATCACCTTGATGCCGCCGCCGGTGGAGCCGGCACAGCCGCCGACGAAACTGAGAAACAGCAGCAGCACCGGCAGGAAGCCGGGCCAGGTGTGGTAGGCAGCGGTGGTGAAGCCGGTGGTGGTGCCAATGGACACCGCCTGGAACAGGCCGTGATGGAGCGAGGAACCGAAGTGGTCGAAGTGTTCCGCGATCTCGAGGTAGATGGTGGCAATCGCCGCCACGCCCAGCAACAGGACCAGATAGGCGCGGAACTCGGAATCTCCGAAATAGGTGGCGATGGAGCGGTGGTGCCAGGCGGTGAAATGCAGGCCGAAATTGATGCCCGAGAGCAGCATGAAGACGATGGCGACCAGCTCGATGGCCACGCTGTTGAAGTGGCCGATGCTGGCATCGTGAGTGGAGAAGCCGCCGATGGCCACGGTGGAAAAGGCGTGGCTCACGGCATCGAACAGGTCCATGCCGGCTGCCCAGTAGGCCAGGGCGCAGCTTGCGGTCAGCACCAGGTAGATGAGCCACAGGGCCTTGGCGGTGCCGGCGATGCGCGGAGTGAGCTTGTTGTCCTTCATCGGCCCCGGCGTTTCCGCACGATACAGCTGCATGCCGCCGACCCCGAGCATGGGCAGGATGGCGATGGCCAGCACGATGATGCCCATGCCCCCCAGCCATTGCAGCTCCTGGCGGTAGAACAGGATCGAGTAGGGCAGGTGGTCGAGCCCGGTGATGACCGTGGCGCCGGTGGTGGTGAGGCCGGAGATGGACTCGAACACGGCATCGGTGACGCTGATGTCGAGTTCGGGACTGAGCAGCAGCGGGACGGCCCCGGCCAGACCCAGCACCAGCCAGAACATGACCACGATGACGAAACCGTCGCGGATGCGCAGGTCGTGGCGGGCATTGCGCACCGGCAGCCAGATGACCAGCCCGGCCACGAGCAGCAGCAGGAAACCGTCGAAGAAGGGCGAGAGGTGCTGGTCGCCCATCAGCAGTCCGACCACGGCCGGCGGCAGCATGGTCAGGCTGAAGATCATCAGCAGCAGGCCGAGGATGCGCTGAATGACGCTCGGATGCATGGTCGCGGATGCTCAGAGGAAGGTCACGCCCACCGAGAACAGCTTCTCCACGTCGGGGATGTATTTCTTGTCGACCAGGAACAGGATCACGTGATCCTCGGCCTGGATGACGGTGTCGTGATGCGCCATGATCACCTCGTCCCCGCGTACGATGGCGGCGATGGTGGTGCCCGGAGGCAGCGGAATGTCTTCCACCGCCCGGCCGACCACCTTGCTGCTGTGCTCGTCGCCATGGGCGATGGCCTCGATTGCCTCGGCCGCGCCGCGGCGCAGGGAATGCACGGCCACGATGTCGCCCTTGCGGATGCGGGTGAGCAGGGTACCGATGGTGATCTGCTGCGGACTGACGGCGATGTCGATCAGGTCGCTGCTCTCTACCAGCGCAGCGTAGCTGGGGCGGTTGATGAGTGCCATGGCCTTGCGCGTGCCCAGCCGCTTGGCCAGCATGGCCGACAGGATATTGGCCTCGTCATCGTTGGTCAGGGCGCAGAAGACATCGGTGTTCTCGATGTTCTCGTCCAGCAGCAGCTCCTCGTCGGCGGCATCGCCCATCAGCACGATGGTGTGCTGCAGCTGCTCGCTGAGGTACTGGGCGCGGCGCATGTCGCGCTCGATGATCTTGACCGAGTACTTGCGTTCCAGCTGTTCCGCCAGGCGCTTGCCGATGTTGCCGCCTCCGGCAATGAGGATGCGCTTGTACGGTTTGTCCAGCCGGCGCAGCTCGCCCATGATGTCTCGGATATGTTCCCGTGCGGCGATGAAGAAGACCTCGTCGTCCGGCTCGATGACGGTATGCCCCTCGGGAATGATGGCCCGGTCGTGGCGGAAGATGGCCGCGACCCGCGTGTCGATGTTGGGCATGTGCCTGGCCAGCGTGCGCAGCTCGTGACCCACCAGCGGGCCGCCATA
>RFHG01000199.1 GCA_003696465.1 Gammaproteobacteria bacterium
CATTCCCCAGCTCGGCAGCAAGGCCAACGGCATCGGTTATCTGGGTGCGGTGCGCGACATCGACGGCACGGTGCGCAGTGACGCGCTGGTCATGCACTATTACGACGACTTCCTGCCCTCGCTTTCGCTGCTGCTCGCGGCGCGGCGCCTCAATCTCTCCAACGACGAGATCCAGGTCCGGCTGGGCGAAGGGATCGAACTCGGCGGCATCAGCATCGATACCGAGCCGGCATTGCAGCTGCTGACCCATTTCTACAATACCGACCCGGGTGTGCAGCCCTTCCCCGTCGATTCCTTCCATGATGTGCTGGAGGGCAACATTCCTCCGGAGCGCTACAAGGGCAAGATCGTGCTGGTGGGCGAGACCGCTGCCGGCATCACCACGCCCCAGGTCACGCCCGTCTCCACCGCCATGCCGCCGGTGCTGGTCCTCGCGCACCAGGTCTCCAGCCTGCTCAACGAGGACTTCTTCACCCGCCCCGAGTGGGCACTGTGGGTGGAACTCGCGGCGCTTTTGCTGATCACCCTCTACCTGACACTGGTATTGCCGCGGCTGAAGGCGGCGCTTGCCGCCGTGCTTACCTTCCTGCTGGGGCTGGCCCTGTTCGGCACCGAGTTCTGGCTGCTCGCCAGCGAGTCGCTGTGGCTGCAGCTGATGCTGCCGCTGGCCCTGTTGCTGATCGGCTATGTGGTACTCATCAGCAAGCGCTTCTTCGTTACCGAGCAGGGCAAGATGCGCTCCGACTTCGAATCCGCCGAGAGCAACCGCATGCTCGGCCTGGCCTTCCAGGGCCAGGGACAACTCGACATGGCCTTCGACAAGTTCCGCAAGCTGGAGCTGAACGACGATGTCATGGAGCTGCTCTACAACCTGGCGCTCGACTACGAACGCAAGCGTCAGTTCAACAAGGCCCATTCCGTCTATCGCTACATGGCCGAACACGATCCCGACTTCAAGGATATCCAGCAGCGCCTGGCCCGCAGCAAGAAGATGGACGAAACGGTCATGCTCGGCTCCAGCAAGGGGGAAGGCACCCTGGTACTGAGCGGCGACGGCGTCGAGAAGCCCATGCTGGGCCGCTACGAGGTCGAGAAGGAGCTCGGCAAGGGGGCCATGGGCGTGGTCTACCTGGGCCGCGATCCGAAGATCAACCGCGTAGTGGCAATCAAGACCATGGCCCTGTCCCAGGAGTTCGACGAAAGCGAGCTGGAAGACGTCAAGGCACGCTTCTTCCGCGAGGCGGAGACCGCTGGCCGGCTCAACCACCCCAACATCGTCACCATCTACGATGCCGGCGAGGAGCACGACCTGGCCTACATCGCCATGGAGTTCCTCAAGGGCAAGGATCTGATGCGGTACACGCGGCCCAACAACCTGCTGCCGCCGGCCACGGTAATGGACATCATTGCCCGCTGTGCCGATGCCCTGGCCTATGCCCATGGGCTCAATGTCGTGCACCGCGACGTGAAACCGGTCAATGTGATGTACGAGCCCAACAGCGGCGAACTCAAGATCACCGACTTCGGTATTGCCCGCATTACCGATTCCAGCAAGACCAAGACCGGCATGGTGCTGGGCACGCCCTCCTACATGTCGCCCGAACAGCTGGCGGGCAAGAAGGTCGATGGCCGCTCCGACCTGTTTTCGCTGGGCGTGATGTTCTTCCAGCTGCTCACCGGCAACCTGCCCTTCCAGGCCGAATCCATGGCCACACTGATGTACAAGATTGCCAACGAGGAGCATCCGGATGTCACCGTCCTGCGGCCGGATCTGCCGGATTGCGTTCGGGACATCGTCAATCGCATGCTGGACAAGAACGTGGAAACGCGCTACCAGTCAGGTACGGAGATCGCACGCGACATCCGTGACTGCATGAGCCAACTCGACAGCGGGGCCGGGGCATGAATCTCAAGGGCAAGGTCGAGGTCGTTGGCCTGAGTGATACGGGCCGTGTGCGCACGCACAACGAGGACAGCATCGGCGAAGACATGGAGATCGGCGCCGTGGTGCTGGCCGACGGCATGGGCGGCTACAAGGGCGGTGAGGTGGCCAGTGCCATTGCCGTGAATACCATCATGGCAGAGCTGCGCAGGACGATACCCGCTCTGGCGCCAGGCGAAATCGACGAGGAGACCGGCTATACCCGCGAGAGCATCGCCGTGCGCGATGCCATCATCAAGGCCAACGAGACCATCTACCAGACGGCCCAGAGCCAGCCGCAATACCAGGGCATGGGCACCACGGTGGTGGTACTTGTTTTCTACGACAACCGCATCACCTTTGCGCATGTCGGCGATTCGCGCATGTACCGCCTGCGCAACGAACAACTGGAGCAGATCACGGTCGACCATACCCTGCTGCAGGAACTGGTGGATCGCGGTTTCTACAGTCAGGAAGAGGCCAGGCAGTCACTGAACAAGAATCTGGTCACGCGCGCGCTCGGCATCGAGCCCAGCGTGGCGGTCGACCTGCAGGAGGATGTCACCTTCCCCGGCGACATCTACCTGCTCTGTTCCGACGGCCTCAACGACATGGTCGACGACGAGGAAATCCACTTAACACTCAAGGAGTTTGGTGCTAACCTCGAAGAGGCGGCCAAACGCCTGATCGAGCTGGCCAACGCGCATGGCGGGAAGGACAATGTCTCGGTGATCCTGGCCCGGCCCACGCGGGAGTTCCATGCCAGGAAGCACTGGTACGAGCGCGTCGTGGACTGGCTGTTCTGACTCATCCTCACCACAACAAACAAGACCAGGGGCGATAGAAGATGGCAAAAGTCGTACTGACACTGGATGAGAGGGTACTGGGCGAATATCCGCTCAACAAGGAATGCATCACCATCGGCCGCCGTCCGGACAACGACATCCAGATCGACAACCTGGCGGTGAGCGGCCAGCACTGCCAGATCATCACCATCCTCAACGACTCCTTCATCGAGGACCTGAACAGCACCAACGGCACCCTGGTCAACGACAAGCCGATCCGCAAGCATGCCCTGGTCAACGGCGATGTCATCACCATCGGCAAACACCAGCTCAAGTACATCAACGAACTGGCAACCGCCGCGGCACCGAGCGACGACTTCGAAAAGACCATGGTCATCCGCCCCGACCAGATGGGCATGCCCGAGAGCGAGGGCGGACAGAAGGTCGATGAGTCCGTCAGCCGCATCAGTGCCGAACTGAGCAAATCACTGCAGGAGGCCGAGGCCGCCAGCCAGGCCCCGCAGAAGGCCTGCCTCAGGATTCTCAACGGCAGCAATGCCGGCAAGGAACTCGAACTGACCAAGGCCCTGACCACCATCGGCAAGCCCGGCACCCAGGTCACCGCCATCAGCCGGCGGCCGCAGGGGTTCTTCGTCATGCATGTGGAAGGCAGTGCCATCCCCCTGCTCAACGGCGAGCCGCTGGGCAAGCATGCTCAACCGCTCAGTGACGGCGACATCATCGAGGTCACCGGCATCAAGATGGAGTTCTCGACCCGATAGCCCGGGCCAGCCGGGCCATGACCGTGTCGGCCACCAGCCTCCCCCGAACCGTTCTGCGGCACGGCCTGCGGTATCTGCTCGGCATCCTGCTCATCACCCTGTTCCTGCTGCATGTACGCGGCGACTTCCGCCTGCCGCTGCTGGACCAGCTCGACAACATGATCTACGACCTGCAGCTCGGGCTGACCGCCCCGCGCAGCGTCGACCGGCGCATCGTCATTGCCGACATCGACGAATACAGCCTGTCGAAACTCGGCCACTGGCCCTGGCGCCGGGATGTGCTGGCCCGCATCATCAATCGCCTGTTCGACGACTACGGCGTGCGCGTGGTCGGCTTCGATATCGCCTTCCCCGAGCCGTTCGACCCCTCTGCCCGCCGCCTGCTGGGCGAACTGGCCGAGACCCGACTGCGCGATGACCCGCAATTCCAGGCCGTATGGCAGAAACTGGCCCCGGGGCTGGATACCGACCAGGCCCTTGCCCGTGCCCTGCAGGGGCGACCGGTAGTACTCGGCCACATCTTCCGGCAGCGCGTGCGCGCCAACGAGCCACGCGAAATCGGTGCCCTGCCCCCGCCCCTGCGCACACTGGACGAGACCACCCGCAAGCGTCTGGGCGTACCCCGGCCGCAGGGCTATACCGGCAACCTGCCCCGGCTGGTCAACGCCACCGGCCGTGGCGGGTTCTTCGACAACCCGCTGGTCGATCCCGACGGCATCTTCCGCCGCGTCCCGCTGCTGCAGGTGTACCAGGGCAAGCTCTACGAGAGCCTGACCATCGCCATGCTGCGGGCTGCCCATGACATCCCGGCAGAGCAGGTGCGGCTGGAAATCGTGCCCTACAATGAGCGGCGCGACCGGGGCGTCTATGCCCTGGAACAGGTCATCGTGGGCAAGTTCCGCATCCCGGTCGACAACCGCGGCGCCGTACTCGTGCCCTACCGTGGCCCCGAACACAGCTTTCCCTATGTCTCGATGGCCGACATCCATGACGGCAGCGCCCCGCGTGATGTGCTGAAGGATGCCTTCGTGCTCATCGGCACCTCGGCCCCCGGGCTCAAGGACCTGCGCTTCGTGCCCCTGCAGAAGCGGGGCTACCCCGGCGTCGAAGTCCACGCCAACCTGCTCTCGGGCATGCTCGACGGCCGCATCAAGGCCCATCCCCAGTACCTCATCGCCTATGAGTTCCTGCTCCTCATCGTGCTCGGCCTGACCCTGCTGCTGGCCCTGCCACGCCTCACCCCGCTCGGCTCCACCCTGCTCACCCTGGGCCTGCTGGCCGGGGTGCTCGGCATCAGCCATCTGGCCTGGACCGCCTACGACATGGTGCTGCCGCTGGCCTCGCCGCTGGCCCTGATCCTGCTCATGCTGATCCTGCACGTCACCATCGGCTTCTTCGTCGAGACGCGCGGCAAGCGCCAGCTCGCCCACCTCTTCGGCCAGTATGTGCCGCCCGAGCTGGTCGACGAGATGAGCGAGGACCCGGAGGACTATTCGGTGGAACCCGAGAGCCGGGAACTGACCGTGCTCTTCTCCGACATCCGCGACTTCACCCGCATGTCGGAGGGCATGAGTCCTCCCGAGCTGGCCGAACTGATCAATGACTTCCTCACCCCCATGACCGGCATCATCCACCGCCACCGCGGCACCATCGACAAGTACATGGGTGATGCCATCATGGCCTTCTGGGGCGCACCGCTGGCCGACCCGGAACATGCCCGCCATGCCCTGGAGGCTGCCTGGGCCATGATCCGCGAGCTGGACAGGCTGAACGCGCAATTCGCCGAACGCGGCTGGCCCCGCATCGCCATCGGCATCGGCCTCAATACCGGAGAAATGAATGTCGGCAACATGGGCTCGGCCTTCCGCATGGCCTATACCGTCATGGGCGACGAGGTCAATCTCGGCTCCCGCCTCGAAGGGCTGACCAAAGTTTATGGCGTCAATATCATCGTCAGCGAGGCCACACGCCGGGCAGTGGACGACTGGCTCTATCGCGAGCTCGACCAGGTCCGTGTCAAGGGCAAGGAGCGTCCGGTACGCATCTTCGAGCCCCTGGGCCCGGCCGATGAGGTCCCGGGCGCGGTCAAGTCGGAGGTGCGCCAGTTCCGGCAGGCCCTCGAGGCCTACCGGCAGCAGGACTGGGACGGCGCCGAAGTGGCCCTGTTCAATCTGAGCCAGGCCCACCCCGAATCCGTACTCTACCGGCTCTATCTCGACCGCATTGCCTGGTTCCGCAGCCACCCCCCGCCCGAAGACTGGGACGGCATCTTCAGTCACAGCACCAAGTAACCCTCCTGCTGCCGACGGCCTGCGGCAGTGCTATTATCATGACTTCCGGAACCATCTGCTACAGGATTGCCATGAGCGCCACGCCACTGCCGAAAACCGCACCGGATACCGTTACCGTGCTGGGGCATGGCGGGCAATTCCCGCCATGCCCTGTCCCCCTGTTCGAGGACCGGGTGCCGGCCGGCTTCCCCAGCCCTGCCGCCGACCATGTGGAAAAGGCCCTCGACCTCAACGAACTGCTGGTACAGCGGCCCGCGGCCACCTATTTCGTACGCGCCGAGGGCGACTCGATGATCGAGGCCGGCATTCATCCCGGCGATATCCTGGTGGTGGACCGCTCGCTGGAGGCACGCCACGGCGACGTGGTCATTGCCGCCGTGGATGGCGAACTCACCGTCAAGCGTCTCGAGCTGCGCCCCTGCACGCGGCTGGTACCCGCCAACCCCGCCTATGCGCCCATCGAGCTGCGCGAGGGGGCCGAACTGGAACTGTTCGGAGTGGTCACCAGCGTCATCCACAGCCTGCGCGGATGAGCGGCCGTGCCATCCGGCCGGTGCACGCACTGGTCGACTGCAACAACTTCTACGCCAACTGCGAGCGGCTGTTCCGGCCGGACCTGCGCAATCGCCCGGTCATCGTGCTGTCCAACAACGACGGCTGCGTGGTGGCCCGCTCGCAGGAGGCCAAGGCCCTTGGCATCGGCATGGCCGTGCCCGCCTACCAGATCCGCGA
>RFHG01000200.1 GCA_003696465.1 Gammaproteobacteria bacterium
CCGCCCCCGCTGCTGGAGGTGCGCGGCGAGGTCTTCATGACCCACAAGGGCTTCGAGGAACTGAACCGACGGCAGCGGGAGAAGGGAGAAAAAACCTTTGCCAACCCGCGCAACGCGGCCGCCGGCAGCCTGCGTCAGCTCGACCCGCGGGTGACGGCGGAGCGGCCGCTCTCCTTCTATGCCTATGCATGGGGAGAGGTACAGGGCTGGACGCTCCCCGAAACCCACTACGAGGTGCTGCAGCATTTTCGAACCCTCGGCCTGCCGGTCAGCGCTCTGATTCGTCTGGTCGAGGATGCCGATGGCTGCCTGGCCTATTACGAGGAAATGGGGCAGAAACGCCCGAACCTGCCATTCGATATCGATGGTGTGGTGTACAAGGTCAACCGGCTCGACTGGCAGGAGCAGCTTGGATTCGTGTCCAGGGCGCCCCGGTGGGCTATTGCCCACAAGTTCCCCGCACAGGAGGAAATGACCCGCTTGCTGGCCGTCGACTGGCAGGTGGGGCGCACTGGTGCCCTGACGCCTGTTGCCCGGCTCGAGCCCGTGTTCGTGGGGGGCGCAACGGTGCGCAATGCCACCCTGCACAACATGGACGAGATCGAGCGCAAGGATATCCGTATTGGAGACTGGGTGATCGTGCGCCGTGCCGGAGACGTGATCCCCGAGGTGGTCGGGGTGGTCAAGTCAAAGCGCACGGGGAAGGAACGGCGCATCGGGCTGCCCAGGCGCTGCCCGGTCTGCGGTTCGGAGGTGATTCGTCCCGAAGGGGAGGCCATTGCCCGTTGCACGGGCGGTCTGTATTGCCCCGCCCAGCGCAAGGAGGCCATCAAGCATTTTGCCTCCCGCAAGGCGATGGATATCGAGGGGCTGGGGGACAAGCTGGTGGATCAGCTGGTGGACAAGGGGCTGGTCGAGCACGTGGATGACCTCTACCGACTCACCGTGGACCAGCTCAAGGGACTGGAGCGCATGGGGGAGAAGTCGGCCCGCAACCTGGTCGAGGCCATTGAACGCAGCAAGGAAACCACGCTGGCGAGATTCATCTTCGCGCTCGGCATCCGCGAAGTGGGCGAGGCCACGGCAAAACTGCTGGCCGAACACTTCTGCTCGCTGGAGGCCCTGATGAAGGCCGATCAGGAGGCATTGGAGGCAATCCCGGACATCGGCCCCGTGGTCGCCTCCTACATCGTTTCCTTCTTCAAGCAGAAACACAACCGCGAGGTCATCGACAAGCTGCTCGAGGCCGGCATCCACTGGCCCGACCCCTGTGCCAACCGTCCTGCCGAACAGCCGCTTTCCGGCATGACTTTCGTGCTCACGGGTGCCCTGTCCCGCTACACCCGGGACGAGGCCAGGGCCAGGCTGGAAGCCCTGGGAGCCAGGGTAAGCGGATCGGTATCGAAACGGACGACAGCCGTGATCGCCGGGGCTGACCCGGGCTCCAAGCTGGCCAAGGCCGAGACACTGGGGGTGCCGGTGCTGGGCGAAGAGGATTTCGAGGCGCTGCTCGAGGGAAGGCTGCCGACTGCATTGCAGGACGGGCAGGCTTGAAAGGGCCCGTCGGGGCGCGTATTCCGTTACTGATCACCACTTTGGGGAGACACGAACATGAGCGATACCGAACAGCTCCGTCAGCAACTGCTGCAACAGCTCGATGAATTGCGCACGCGACTGGAGCGCATCCGGCAGACCAAGGGGCAGGCGCTGGACAAGGATGCAGAAGAGCAGGCACTGGAACTCGAGAATTCCGAGGTAGAGGACGACATCGAGGCGGTTACCCTGGCCGAGATCGACCAGATCGAACGCGTCCTTGCGCGGATCGATGGGGGCGAATACGGCATTTGCGTCGATTGTGGCGGTCCCGTGGGAGATGAGCGACTGAAGGCCAATCCGCTGGCCCTCCGTTGCATCGAGTGCGAGGAGATCTGGGAGCGCAAGCAGGCCGGACTGTAACGGGGAAGGCCGGATGCACTGTCAACTCCTTGATCATCATGGGGTTTCTTGAAGCTGCACTGGTCAGGCCCTATATATCCGATCGGGTCCGGATGCCGGGTTGCCCGGTGTCCGGGATGAATCCATCCGCCATAAATTCAGGAGAGGAATCATGTCGACCGGAACCTACAAGACCAAGGGTAACCCTCTGTTCAAGAAGGACGACGACCCCGGCTACCGCGTGGCCTGGAAACACAAGTATCACTTCCAGAAGGGGCATTTCGACGAGGAAATGACCTATGGCGAGGCCAAGAAGAAGGCCGAGGAGCTGGCTGCAAAGGAGCCGGAGAAGACCTTCTGGCCCGAACTCATCATGACCATGTGAATTTGGTCATATCAGACCATACAGAAGGGCGCCAACGGGCGCCCTTCTGTATTTCGGAACGACCCGGGGACGATGGAAAAACTCCTGGCTGCTTGAAGTTGTTGCGTGTGAGCACTACACAAGGGGTAGACAACAAGCAAGACAGGAGGAAGCACATCATGACCCGAATGACGGAACTGCACGCTGATGCATTCGACGAGTATGGCTTCCTGAAAGACCCGGAGCGATGGGACAGGGAGCTGGCAGGGGATCTGGCGGAAAAGCTCGGTGTTGGGCCGCTCGGCGATGAGCACTGGGCGCTCATCGACTATGTGCGCGAGCGCTGGCTGAAGCACCAGGCGATCGAACCCAACCAGGTGGCCTGCGCGCACCTGGAGCTCGAGGATCACTGCGTCTGGCGACTCTTCGGCGGCCCGGTGGAGCTGTGGAAGGTAGCCGGGCTGCCGTACCCTGGAACCGAGGCTTACACCTACATGGAGAACGAGGAGCCGCCCGTATCCCAGGCTGCGGGTTAGGCCGGCGCTTATTCTTCCTGGCGTACCGCCATGCCCCTGCGGATGGCGGTGACGACTTCCTTTTCGATTTCCTGCGCCACTTCGCGGGCCTTGCCAGTGCGGGCGATGGCGGTGGGCCGTGCGAACAGGGCCGTGGAGCGGCCATCCTTTTCGATCAGGGTCATGTGCAGGGGGCACAGCGCCAGCATGTGCGGGTCGGCATTGCCCACCCGATTGGCATACCAGCCGTTGCAAAAGACCATGGAGCGGATGGCTGAAAGCCCGTTGCGGTTGTAGTCTTTTCCCCAGCGGTTGGCAAAACGGGCGAGGTTGCGGCCGATGTCGGCCTCGAACACGACATAGAACCCGGCGTCTTCCAGGGCCTTGTAGACAGCGGGGTAGGCCTGGTCGATGGGTTCGTTCGCCGTGAGCGTGAAAACGGTGTCGGATTGTGCCGTAGCCAGAACCGGCTGCAGTAGCAGCAGGGCCAGAACTGCTTGGATCAGGTGTTTCATGCGGGTGTGCTCCCGGGACGGTGGGTGGGCTCGGCATGAGCGCGATGCAACAGATGATAGAACAGCGGCGCCAGCAGGGGGGTGACGAGCAGCGAAAAACCCAGCCCCCAGACGATCACCAGTGCCAGCGGCTGCAGCAGCTCAGAGCCTTCACCCACCCCCAGTGCAAGCGGCAGCATGCCCAGTACCGTGGTGAGCGTCGTCATGAGGATCGGACGCAGTCGCTGCCGTGCAGCCTGCAGGATGGCCTGGCGTTTGCTTGTACCGTTCTGCCGCAGCAGTTCGATCTGTTCCACCAGCACGATGGCATTGTTGACGACGATGCCCGCCAGCATGATCAGTCCCAGCCAGACCGGCATGGTCAGGCTGGTGCCCGTGAGCATGATGCCCAGCGCAACGCCGATCAGGGCGAACGGGGCGGTCAGCAGGATGACGAGGGGGTTGCGCAGGGATTCGTACTGGACCGCCAGCACGGTAAAGACCAGGAACAGCGCCAGCAGGGCGAGCAGGAGGCCGGTACGCTGCCCCTGTTTCAGGTGCTCCAGGCTGCCGCCATCGTACAGCACATAGCCCTCGGGCAGTTTCAGCTCCGCAAGGCGTTCCTCTATGCCGCGCTGGATGGCCAGGCGGTCGGCTTGGCCGGCCAGTGATGCACTGATCTCGACGATGCGTTGCTGCTGGTCGCGGACGATCTGTGCCGGTTGTCTTTCGAGCACGATTCGGGCCACGGTTCCGAGCAGGATGGGGCGGCCCTGTGCATCATTGCCCACGACGAGGGTCTCCAGTTGCTCGGGACTCAGGCGCCGTCCATCGATGCGCAACCTGATCGGCACGGCATGTTCATCCTCGAGCAGGTTCCCGGCCGGCAGGCCATCGAGTGCGGCCTGCAGGGTCAGGGCCAGATGTTCCGGATCCAGGCCAAGCGCCGCCAGCCGGGCGCGATCAGGAATGATGGCGACCTCCATTTGCCGGTTTTCGTAGCTGTGCTGCAGGTTTCTCAGCCCCTTCAGGCCCTGTAGCCGGGCAACCACCTCATCTCCGAGACGCGACAGGGTGTCGAGGTCGGGCCCCTGGATACGAATACTGAGGTCATCGTCCCCGCGGCCGGTGCGCACGCCACGCAGCCGGGCAGGGCGAATCCGCACGCGATAGCCGGGCAGGTGGAGTTCACGGATCCGGCCGGAGAGCTTGTGGCTCCATGCCGTAGTGTCATAGCGCCCCTGTTCATCCGGTTTCAGCTCCACGCTGATGCTGGCGCGGTTGCCGGAGCGATATTCGGTACGCCCAAAGACGAAACCGCCCACGGTGCTGAACACATGGCGAACCCGTGGATCTTCTGCCAGCAGGGCCTCGATCTGCTGCACTGCGGCATCGGTATCGGCCAGTGGCGTACCCGGGTCGGCGGTCAGGTTGATCCAGACCTGTCCTTCATCGGTAGGAGGCAGGAATCCCCGGCGTTGCTGGTCGAGCCCCCAGATGGCGGCGGCCAGGGCCAGCAGGAAGGGCAGCAGGAACAGCAGCGGGTGTTGCAGGAGGTGTCTCAGCGCCCACTGATGGGCGGTTTGCAGCCAGCGCACGGGATGTGCCATGAGTCCGGCCCGTGAGCGCAGCCGGTGCCCCGCCGACCAGGCCGGAACCAGGGTGATGGCGACTAGGAGGGATGCCAGCAGGGCCGCGGCCAGGGTCAGGATCAGTTCGCGGAACAGCAGCCCG